>NZ_JBFUGX010001071.1:0-902 GCF_056402675.1 Polaromonas sp. P3_C2
CTTTGAGGCGCCGGCGATCCCGAACCAATGCCAACAGGAGCGACCCAGGGTGTTCCCACGGGCGCAGCGTCATTCTTGAGCGAACGTATGGCATCTAGTAATGCTGCTGCATCTTTGATACTCCTAGCTCGGTCGGCGCTGATCTGCAAGCATCGCGAAAACACGTACGGAATGACCGCCAGAGCAATTGCCAGCGCCGCGGCAGCAGCCTCTTGTGGAGCGCTCTGCGCACCACTAAAGCCAAAGATCAAGACAAGAAGCCCGAAGCAGGCACTGATTAAAGTAATGATGTAGCTAATCTGAACCATGGATTCCTCGCTTCGTTGACTTCAACAGCCGGTGTAGTTCTTCCGGCCGCTCTTGGTAATCGTGTACGTCCCACCGCGCGGGCCGACATAGCAGGTAGGTCCACCGCCCTTCGCTGAGGCTACTGGAGCTGCGGCCGGAGCCGTCGGAGCCGCCGCAGCCGTTTTCTTGCCACCGTGACAGTGATGGCCACCGGTCTTGCGGTTCGTGTGGCAGCCCTGCGCATCCGTACCACCCGGGTGAGCGATAGCCAACTCGCATGCCAGTAGCAGCGCGGGGACACAGAACGATTTCATGATGTTCCTTCAGCCCCGTGGCCTAGCCGACCTACTTGCTTATGTTGGGATATCCCTTGCCACCTTTTCCGTCATAAATATGTATCTCCGTCTTTGAGGGTGGAGGTACTTTCTTTGCCGCTTCCGCTGCCCTTTGAGCTGCGACCGCCTGGTCGTTGGCCGCTTTGGCTTTTGCCGCCTTTGCCCAGGCGTCCTCCTGGGCCTCTTTGGTCGTCATTTGGGCATGCGCCAAGGAGACGGTCAAAACCAGAATCATGGTCAGCGCGGTTTTCATGTGGCCTCTTTGGTGTAGTAGAACTT
>NZ_JBFUGX010001072.1:0-902 GCF_056402675.1 Polaromonas sp. P3_C2
TGTTGGGCTCCGGCGCTGGCGCTACAAAGATACTGTCTGCGCGAGGTAGTGTGATATCGGAGGCGCGCACCAATCAATTGTTCGTTACCGACATACCATCGCGACTTGAACAGGTGCAGGCGCTGATAGCGAAATTAGACGTCGCAGTCCGTCAAGTGTTGATTGAAGCTCGTATCGTTGAAGCATCGGATTCCTTCGGTAAATCTCTGGGCGTGCGGTTAGGGGGTCGACCCTTCACCCAGGGTAATAACACCGCTTTTGGCGGGTCGTATAACGCGACGGTTGCAGGAACTACTGCAGGTGAATTCGTGAGCTTGCCTGGTGTAGGCCAAAACGGATTCAACGCAAGTACGTTTGCCATTTCTTTGTTCAATGCCGCAAAGACACGATTCCTTAATCTTGAGATTTCTGCATCTGAAGCAGATGGCAAGACGAAAATTGTTTCCAGTCCACGTGTCGTGACTGCTGATCAGGTGAAGGCTCTGATTGAACAGGGTACAGAGCTTCCCTATCAACAGGCGACTTCCAGTGGTGCCACCGCTATTGCCTTTCGAAAGGCAAACTTGAAGCTCGAAGTCACTCCGCAAATAACGCCGGAGGGGAACATCATCCTTCAAGTGGACGTGAACAAGGATAGCGTGGGACGTGAAACAGCGAACGGATTCGCGATTGATACCAAGCATATTCAAACGCAGGTACTGGTGGAAAATGGTGGAACCGTGGTCATTGGCGGCATTTTTGAGCAAAATGATCGTGACAATGAAACCAAAGTCCCGCTTTTGGGCGACATCCCCGGTGTTGGCAATTTGTTCAAACAAAGAACGCGATCTGCCACGAAGTCTGAATTGCTGGTGTTCATCACACCCAAAATGCTGACTAACGGATCTGCCCTGCGTTAATTC
>NZ_JBFUGX010001073.1:0-901 GCF_056402675.1 Polaromonas sp. P3_C2
CTATTGCACTGCATTTAATCGAACAAGGCGTCATTCGTGAAAATCGCCGTATTAGTCAGTATCCCGCGCCGCTAACGACCGTTGCGGCATATTGGTGCAACCTGCCAGTGTTGAAGGCGCTTTGTGCTCTGGGATTCGACCCTTACGAAACCAACACCGACGGCGAAACTGTATTGCATATTGTTTTGTCGTCAGCAGAATTCGAAGCCATCGAAACCTGCCGGTGGGTCGTTGAGAGATGCAAAGACAACCTGAATCCCGTCACCCAGTGTGGCAGCCCGATTTGGCACTCGTTCGACAGTGGTGAAAATTCCTTAGGCGCACGGATCTTCAGGGAGCAGGGTGCGCTTTTGATCGCGCCTGAAGGGTTCTATGAAAACCTGTCGCGTGATGAAGTCGTTGTCGAGTCCGCGAAGCACAACGATGTCGATACCCTGAAGACACAGTACCAAGATCAGGATAGGGAGGCTGTTCTCTGCACCGCCGTGGAGCACGCGGCACTGGATGTGATTTTGTGGATGAACGACCAGCAACCGATAGACTGGTTTTCCGAGGTCAAAAGCGTCAGTGGGCGTAGCAATGACTCGCCCTTCCCTCAGCTGTACGAGCAGCCGTTTAATTGGCCCTCGGGGAACACCGATCTTGTGTTCCTTGACCACCTCATCAGCGGGATTGCGTCCAGCGTGGAAGCACTGGACCGGGTCGCAGTCTATATTTCGGGCCGCAGCGAAACAGCCCCGCTGCTGAGAAAACTTCGTCAATTGGGTGCCACCTTGGGGCAAGTGACGCTCTGCAACGGTGATTCGGCTTTCCCGTTGTGGCGGGCGATGGAGGAGGGTCGCATTGACAATGCCAGGACGCTGCTGGAACTGGGTGCGCCGATTCCGGACGAGGTAGGCGG
>NZ_JBFUGX010001074.1:0-900 GCF_056402675.1 Polaromonas sp. P3_C2
AGGCTATGTTGCCGGATTTGTCACTGAAGTTTTGACAGAAGAATGAAATCGTCGAGTTGTACATGCAGTGAAGGGCAATGCATGGCCATAAGGACCTGCTTCGTTCGTAAAGCCAGGCAAGAACAGATCCGACAATCAATCCCACCATGAACTGGTAAATATTCAGATGAGCGGCACCAAATAACGTCGCTGAGGCAAAAATAGCGAATTTCCTGGGGCATTGCGCCAGAAAACTGCGCACGATAATGCCGCGAAAAAGCATTTCCTCCAGAACGGGGGCCAGGATACAAACCGTGATGACAGACATGGGATCGTTCGTCATCATTCTCTGGAACATCATTTCCTGTGCTCTTGACAAAGGGAATGCCGAAACCATCACCGCATCCACTGACAGCATGGCCAACACCAGTGCAGGAATCAGCATGGCGATAGGAAGCATCAACAGCATGATGGTGACGCTTGCCGAATTTCGGGACGCATGAAACAAGGCCCGGTAGCTCAGCTGCTTGTGATGCAGCACAAGGCTGAAGACGCCGGCATTTCCAAGAACTGTTGCGATGCCCCATACGCCATTGAGTGCATCTCCGCGCAACCCGAGCATATCGGCAAGCGCCACCAGCGCGACATATTCAAACAGAAATAAGGCGAGAACGATCAGCGCGGCCTGGCCCAGGGTTGGGAAGCTTGTGTACTTTTCTGTGACCCTATTCATGCCGCCAACCTCGGCCGGCTTCTGGTCGCGAAACTGCGGGGCGATGCGGTGCGCCATCCATTTTGTGGTCCTCCCAAACTCTTGTAAGGCATGAGTTATATCAGTTGTCTCATCTTGAGAAAAAGTGTTGAGACTTTGTTTCAGCCAAGGGTTTCTACCCGGATACCCCTTAAGGCGCAGTCGTAGCA
>NZ_JBFUGX010001075.1:0-899 GCF_056402675.1 Polaromonas sp. P3_C2
CGCCGGTGCCGGCAGCGTCGCTGTCGCTGGCCAGCTCTTCGTCGCTGTAGGCACCTAGCGTGTCGCTGCCGGTGTCTGAACTGTCGCCCGGGCCGAGCGACTGTGTGTCTTTTCCGCGCATCCACTGTTCGGGCGGAATGCTGCCACCCGCAATGCTGCTTTTTGCCATGCTGTGCCTTCTTTCATGCTTGTACCGGCGCGAACCACGCGCAATGACGATGGGAAAGGCGCCAACCGCCGCCCCTTGAGATGGCGCTATTTTTTACCCAGGTACTGGCGCACGGCGGAGGCTGAATTGCCGACAGCCTTGACGGCGTCGCGCAGTTGCTGCTCGGTGCAACCCAGGGTTTTGGTCCAGTCGCGAACCTCATAGTCCTGCCCCAGGGCGATGAACCTGCGGTCCACAGCGGTTTCAGTTGTATCGTCAGCCATGACGCATCTCCTAGGGAAAAAACGAATGCTAGGACGAAATGTCTGGGGTAACCTGTAGGACAAAACCCGTCACGCAGGCAGTCCGTCTTCCGCTGCCGGCTGACATCTCCAGGTGCATGCCATGTCACTTCCACCGGATTTCAAGCCTTCAGACTTTTCCATCGGCTCCATCAGYGACCGCCAGCTCGTGAACCTGGCCAAGCTGGCCGGTGCCATGACGGAAGGCGACGCGCTGACGCCGGAGCTGCAGGAATTCACCCTGCTGATCATGGAAAAGTGCGCCGACATCGGCGACAAGTACAAAAGCCAGAAACACGGGCGCACCGCCGGCGACGAGATTCGCGCCCTGTTCGGGGTTTACTGACCACCCTGTGGGCGGCAGACCCACGCCGCCGTCCCTGTCAATTTGCTACCAAATTAATAGCTGCTTGCGCTTATCCCTATTGGGCTGAAGGCCAGTTTGATGC
>NZ_JBFUGX010001076.1:0-898 GCF_056402675.1 Polaromonas sp. P3_C2
CGCCCTGGCTGACCCAGATGCCGCCATGCTGCATGGCCAAAGTAAAGAGGTAATTCAGCGTCGACATCTTGTCACCGCTCATGGCTGCGCTGTTGGTGAAGCCGGCAAACAGCTTGTCCTTCCACGCCTGGGTGTACCAGGGTTTGGAGGAAGCATCGGCAAACTTCTTGAACTGCCAGCTGACGCTGCCCATGTAGGTGGGTGATCCCATGATGATGGCGGTGGCGGCATCGAGGGTTTCCCAGCCGCCTTCGGGCAGGTTGCCTTCGGCATCAATAGCTACCAGTTCAGCGCCCGCGCCCTCGGCGACTGACTGCGCCATTCGCTGGGTATGGCCGTAGCCGGAGTGGTAAATCACGACAACTTTGGGCATTCCGGGTCTTTCGCAGGAAGATGAATAAAGGAGAAGGATGAAATCTGGAACCCGCCAAAACAAAAAAAGCCGCAGCCGGGCGTGAACCCTGCTGCAGCCTTGCCGGCGAATCAGCCCTTGAGCTTGGCGTCCAGGCTCCAGGCGCCGCCGCCCCAGGCCGCCACGGTGAGCAGGCCGCCGACCACGGCGATGTTCTTGAAGAACATCAGTTGCTGCATCATGGCTTGCTCGGCGGGCACGCCCCAGTAGTTGTGGAAGATGAAGGTGATCACCACGGTGAAGAGCGCGATGCCGAGCGCGGCCCAGCGCGTCATGAAACCGACCAGCAGCAACAGGCCCAGTCCCAGCTCAATCGCAATGGCGGCAGCCGCGGCGACTTCGGGCAGCGGCACACCTTTGGAGGCGATGTAGCCGGCCGTTCCGGCAAAGCCGGCGATCTTGCTGAAGCCGGCAGGCACGAATAGCAAAGCCAGCAGCACGCGGCCGATGAGGGAAAGAGGGTTTTGCAGGGAATTGAGCATGACG
>NZ_JBFUGX010001077.1:0-895 GCF_056402675.1 Polaromonas sp. P3_C2
CAGGTTGGTGGACACCACAGTGACGTTTTCAGGCAGGAAAGCTGACGAGACAGCGACTGCCGCATCCAGCAGGCCACCCGGGTCATTGCGCAGGTCCAGCACCAGGCCCTTGAGGTTGGGCTCCTGCTTGTAAATCTGCTCAAGCTTGGTCACGAAGTCGTCGACCGTGCGTTCCTGGAACTGGCTCAGGCGAATCCACGCATAGCCGGGCTCCACCACTTTGCTGCGAACCGACTGGGTACGGATTTCTTCGCGCGTGATGGTGACCGGGAAGGTGCGGTTTTCGTCCTTGCGAAAAATGGTTAACAGCACCTTGGTCTTGGGTTCGCCGCGCATTTTCTTGACCGCGTCGTTGAGGCTCAGGCCCTTGACTGCCGTGTCATCGATACGTGTGATCAGGTCGTTCGGCTTGAGGCCGGCGCGGTCCGCAGGGGAGCCTTCGATGGGAGACACCACCTTGACAAGGCCGTCTTCCTGGCTGATTTCGATGCCGACACCGACAAAACGGCCTGTGGTGCCTTCCCGGAATTCCTTGAACGACTTTTTGTCGAAGTAAACCGAGTGCGGATCAAGACTGGCCACCATGCCGGAAATGGCGTCGGTGATGAGTTTTTTCTCGTCCACCGGTTCCACGTAGTCCGTCTTGACCATGCCAAAAACGGCTGCGAGTTGCTGCAGTTCTTCCAGCGGAAGGGGTGCCAGGCCGCCACGGGCCACGGCTTGCAGCTGTACGGTGGTGAGGGCTCCAGCCACGGCACCAATTGAAATCCAGCCTGCTATCTTGAGCTTCTGACCCATAGAAAATACCTTCGTAAACCTGTTGGAGAGCCCCTGCTCCCCCTATGTGAAGCAATATACACCTTGGAGAAAGGCCGGTCGCCACAGTTCCGCCATT
>NZ_JBFUGX010001078.1:0-895 GCF_056402675.1 Polaromonas sp. P3_C2
GCCCGGATAGTGTCTGCCAGCCTCATAAAAGCACCGAGGGCCTACAGAGATGCAAACAATTTTTGGTCGTTTCAGTCAAATTTCAATGGCAACCGCAGCCCTTTTGGGCACTACTGTCGGCTTGCATGCCCAGAATTTTCCCATTACCCCGGCACAGAAGGCCACGGCCACCCAAGTGGCTCAAACCGGGGTTCCCCTCAGTGAACTGGCGCCCAATGCGCCTGACAACTACACCGTCAAGCGGGGCGACACGCTCTGGGCCATTTCCGGCATGTTCCTCAAGAGCCCATGGCGCTGGCCCGAACTGTGGGGCATGAACCTAGACGACATCAAGAATCCTCACCGCATCTACCCGGGACAGCAGCTCTACCTCGACAAGACCGGCGGCCGCGCCGTCTTGCGCACACGGCAGGCCTCCAGCGACGGCCCGCCGACAGACACCGTACGCGTTTCTCCGCGCACCCGCTTTGAAACCCTGGCAGACGCCTCCATTCCCACGATCGCGCCCAACCTGATCGAGCCCTTCCTGAATGAGGCCTTGATCGTCGACGAGGCCATGCTTTCCAATGCGCCCCGCATTGTGGCGGCCCAGGAAGGCCGCGTTCTGCTTAGCCGCGGAGATCGCGCCTATGCGCGCAGCCAATACGGCACCGGCAGCACCACCGGCAAACCCCTGAGCATTGAAAAAGGCGAACCGGTCAATTACCGGGTGTTTCGCAACGCAACGCCGCTGAAAGATCCGACGACCCAGGCGATTCTGGGCTACGAGGCGCAATACGTCGGCAAGGCGGAAATAGCACGCGGCGAATCGGTTGCGGAAATAGCCGGTAAAGACGGCAAGCCGCAATCCGAAATCGTGCCGGCGACGATCGACATCGTTGCTACCAAAGAAGAG
>NZ_JBFUGX010001079.1:0-893 GCF_056402675.1 Polaromonas sp. P3_C2
GGACCTGCGCCAGCAGCTATTAAATATGTAGCAAGGCAAATACGCCGATGACCAGCCCCACGCCGGCCACGACGAACATGCCGTATTCAAGCCACTTCTTGCGGGTCAGCAGCGCAATGGCCGCCAGGGCAATGGCCACCTGCAGCACCGTGGTAGCCTGCGCCCAGCGGTGGTGCTGGTGCATCTGCTCATCGGACGATTTGTCCCAGGTGGTGGCCTCGGCTTCCAGTTTGTCGGCGACCACCTTGATCTCGTTCTTTTCCTTTTCGTAGCGGTCTACCTTGCCCTGGTAGCCGGCTTTTTTGTCCCCTGGCGCCAGGTCGCGGGCGAGTTCGGCCAGCGACTGCTTGGTGCTTTTCGACTGGAAGTAATTCCACTGGTTGGAAGCTTCCGTCTTCTTGATGGCCGCGTTGTTTTTATACAGGCCCGCATTGGCCTGCGTGGCACCGCCCATGTACGCAAAGATGGCGCCTATGGTGGCAATGATGGCCGTGATGACCGCGATTTGCGCGATCATGCCGCCGTTGTCGTGGCCGCCATGACCCCCCTGCGCCGCATGCTCGAGCTCATGGTCGTGGGGCCCGTGTACGTGAAATCCGCCTCCTGACATATCAGTTCCTTTGTGTGTTGTTATGCGTTGCTTGAGTTATTACAGGTCTATTTTTGATAGGTGATGAAGCTGAACTTCATTCCGTTGGCTGACACGTGGTCTTCACGCGCGGCCACCCGCCATTCGGGCCCCAGCGTCGGCGCGTAGGCGTCGCCTTCAATCTCTTCGGCAATCTCGGTGACTTCGATGCGCTCGGCCAGCGGCATCGCCTGCGCGTAGATTTGCGCGCCGCCCAGAATCCAAACTTCGGCCGACGAGGCACACAGCGCCAACGCGTCGGCCA
>NZ_JBFUGX010001080.1:0-892 GCF_056402675.1 Polaromonas sp. P3_C2
GCTTACGATTCCGGCCAGGCGCCGGTTTTCGTCGAGCAGCGGTATGACTTTGATATGGTGGTCGAGCTGTTTGAGCAGCAGTTCGCGCGAACTTGCCTTGTCGGCCCAGACGAAGTCAGGGTTGGCGCAGGACTTGATGGCGTCCTCGAGCTGCGCGCCTTCAAGCAGCTTGCGACRCACGTCCCCGTCGGTCGCCAATCCGGTCGCCATGCCTTCGGCATTGGTCGTCAGCACGATGCCATGGTGGTTGGCTTCGAGTTGCGTCAATGCATCGCGCAACGACGCATTTTCTGAAATCAAGAATAATTCGAAGCTCACAGGGTTCCCGCCTTGTTTGACGCTATCCATCGGCAAAACCGGAAATAGTCTTCCGGCACGCCGATATCGATAAAGTCGGTATTCAGTGAAACAGCTGTCAGCCGGTTGTCGGCCGCCAAATCCGGGAAGACATCCCGCTCCAGGGAAAAGGGCTTGCCATCCCAATGCCTAAACAGGTCCGCATCGAGATGGTACAGACCCGCATTAATCAGGCCCTTACCGCGGCTGCTTTGCTTTTCCTCAARAAGGGCTATTTTATTGGCCGACGTCCGTACGCTGCCATAGCGTTCCGTATTTTCTACGCAAATTACGGCCATTGAAGGCGATTCGGCCGCAAATACCGCACTGATACCGCTGCCGAGCCAGGTATCGGCGTTGCTGACAAGGAAGGAACCCGCGAGGGCATGTTGCCGTACCGCGTAGGCTACGGCACCACCCGTTCCCAGCGGTTCGGGTTCGACCAGGAAGTCGACTTCGCAGCCGTGAAGCCGACCTGTTTGCGCAAGCCCGCCAACGAATTCTTCGATCAGTTCGGATTGGTGATGCAGCAGAAAGGTCATCGAACGTACCCCCT
>NZ_JBFUGX010001081.1:0-891 GCF_056402675.1 Polaromonas sp. P3_C2
GATCGATGCCGTTGGTTTGGACCAGATACTGGGGCACACGTATGCGGAATTGATAGGCCAGATTGCGGCCCTGCCCGATTGGACTGGCCATGACTTTCGGGTTGGCGTACATGGACAAGCATTGACGGCACGCGACCTGGGCGACCAGTTGCGCATCAATATATGGAACGCGCCAGGCAACAAACAGAGCATTGAGTTGGAGCTGCGCGCTGAACTCTCGGAAACGGGCATGCACAAGCACTTCACGGACTTGCTGCGCGAGGTTGGATACAACAAGGACTTGAGCGACATTGGCTGGTTCGACTGGGAGTCCAGCGGCATCAAGGTGAACGCACGACTTCATGACTGGATGTTCGAACTGCGCGTGATACGTCATGCCTAGGAGTCTGGGCGGCAGCTCCTGGCCCGAGAGGCTCTTTGCTGGCTGTATATCTGGAATCGTTTTTGGGTCCGTACCCGTTTATTACCTTAGGAGAAAACCATGTCATCGATCTTGTCAAAAACCGTAGACGCCGCAAACAAGTTAGTTAAAGCGCCGAGCCAGGAGGAATTGAGAGAGCTTTGGCCAAGCACCAGCGAAGTTAATTCAGCAGCTGAAATTTATGGCGAGTGGATTGATCGGAAAAGTGTCAAAGGATTCATGGAGGTCGTGATCAAACTCAATGCGGATGGAACTGGCACTTATTTCCATTCAAGGCGGGCTGACATGGGCGAGTGGCCTTTCAATTATTCTGTTGAAGGCTCGGTCTTGACGATGGCGCTAGAGGCGGTAGACAGTGAAGGCATTAGATACAAGCATCTGGATGCCCGTTTGTTTGAGAAAAACCTTTTGCTCAACGACAACGGTGACGTTTCTGTTTTCGTATTAAAAAGCGCCTGATTTAATAATTG
>NZ_JBFUGX010001082.1:0-889 GCF_056402675.1 Polaromonas sp. P3_C2
ACGAAGATGTGGTCGTTTTCATGCAGCAGCACCCCATGCCCAAACTCGAGATCGCCAGCCGTGGTCACGCCAACAAAGCCGGTGAACATCTGGCCCGAGGAAGCAAGGAAATCAGCAGCAACGGACAGGTCGTAAAGGTCCGGGCCCATCATCTTCGCCGGATGAGGACGAACCCAGGTTTCGTCCTGCTCTTCATCCCCTTCCTCGTCGCTTGCGAACTCCCAGATGGGAAAAGCGATGAGGTCTTCCGGCTTGAGTTGGTCAATGGGCTTTCGGGTCTTCAACGATGGACGCATGGACAGTGTCTTCTAAGGTGAAAGTGTCAACAAAACCGGTCAAGCCCGGCCCTCGCTTGAAGAAAGGGTCAGGTCTCCGCTCCCCCTTGAGGAAACGAATGAGCTTGGGCCACATGTCAAACGCCTTTGAGTCGGATGGGTGGAGGTTTAGACGTTCCTGAACTATAGCTTTGCAAAGGCCCCTCTTTGTCGCCCTGGCTGTGCAGCCAGCGGTGTAGCCCACGCCGCACACACTCTGGAACACTTCATGCTTGCTGCACCGCACCAATCCCGAGTTGGATGTCTTGATTGAACAGGAGCACCCCATGCTGGACCGCACCGCGACCAAGTTTTCCCATGTCAAGCCTGGCGACACGCAGTTTGTCTCCGGTGGTTTGCGCGACTTTTTCCTGTACCGTGACCTCGGCATTGCCGACGCGACCAACGGCAAAGTCATCGCGCACCTTGTGAAGGCCAATATGGCACCAGAAACAGGCACGGGATGGCACCGTCATGAGGCAGATTTCCAGATCGTCATCATGACCAAGGGCTGGGCCCGCTTTATGTACGAAGACAAGGAAACCCTGGTCGAGGCCGGTGACGTGGTGCACCAG
>NZ_JBFUGX010001083.1:0-889 GCF_056402675.1 Polaromonas sp. P3_C2
CTACCAGCGGGGGCCGCGGGACTGGCTTTGCCAGACCGCAGGCGCCGCCCCCTCGAGGGGGGAACAGGCTACACGCAGTGAGACTGGACGGGGGTGGGTGTCTTGCTAGGGCGCCCCAAAACCAAACCGCCGAAACACCTCCTGCGCTTCCGGCGTCAACAAGTAGGCAGCAAACTGCGCAGCCGCAGCATCCCCGCTTCGCGCAGTCAAACCGTAGGCCGCACTCACCTGCAAGGCAGCCGGCATCTGCACCACGTTCATGCGCGGCACTTCTTTGCGAACCGCCACGGCGTTGGTGCAATAGGTCAGGAACAGGTCGGCGCGGCCCTCCGTGATCAGCCACTCATACGTACTCCGGCCCGGCGGAGGCTGGGGCGCTTCGGGTGAGCCGGTGAGCTTGAGTGCCTTGCTGTCCAGTGCCGTGTAAGCACCGGGCTTGAGTGCTTCCGCCTTGCGGAACACTGCCCACGCATAGTCGCCCGACGGGTCCGCCCTGGGCGTGGAGGTGCYGAGCTTGACGGCGGGATCCAGCATCAGGTCGAGCAACTTTCCCGAATCGGCATTGAGCTGCGGCACGGCCAGAGCACACAGCTGGTTGCGCACAAACAGCGTGGGTTGCACCCATGCACTGCCCGCTGCGGAATAGAGGCGCTGGGGATGCTGCGTATCGGCCGATGCAAACACCTGCGCAGGCTCGCCCTTTTCAATGCGTTCGCGCAGCAGTCCGGAGGCGCCAAACGTCAGCTGGGTTTTCACGCCCGTGCGGGATTCGTACGCGCGGGCCACTTCGGTGAGCGCTTCGCGCAGGCTGCCCGCCGCATACACGCGCAGCGGCGCGGCGCCTTCAGCAGATGCTGCGGGCGATTGGGCATGCGCCATAGTCAGGCCT
>NZ_JBFUGX010001084.1:0-881 GCF_056402675.1 Polaromonas sp. P3_C2
TCGCTCACGCTGTCTTTTTCGGCCGCATTGTGCGCGCTTGGTTCGTGGATTCTTTATGCATGGGTGAACCCGCTCACCATGTGGCTGACTTTTGCCACCTTCATCGGCTACGCGGTGGTCTACACCGTCATCCTCAAACCGATGACGCCGCAGAACATCGTGATTGGCGGTGCTTCAGGCGCCATGCCGCCGGTGCTGGGCTGGGCTGCCATGACGGGGTCGGTCGGCCCGGAGGCGCTGATTCTTTTTCTCATTATTTTTCTCTGGACACCGCCGCACTTTTGGGCGCTGGCACTCTACCGCGTGGAAGACTACCGCAAGTCCGGCCTGCCCATGCTGCCCGTTACCCACGGCAATGAGTTCACTCGGCTGCAGGTGTTTCTCTACACGCTGGTGTTGTTCCCCGCCTGCCTGATGCCCTTCATTTTCAAGATGAGCGGCTGGCCCTACCTCGTTGTCGCTGTCGCGCTCAGCATCGGCTTCAGCTGGTATGGCTTTCGCCTGTGGCGCAACTACTCCGACGCGCTGGCACGCAAGACATTCCGGTTTTCACTGATTCATCTCTCGGTGCTGTTCGCAGCGCTGCTGCTTGACCACTATCTTTAGGCTCCCACCATGAAGTCCCACCGCACGCCGCAGGCTGCCTCACCCGTTCGACGATCTGCTATTAAAACAATAGCTGCTTGCGCACTTGCAGTGGGCGCTGCAGGCATTTTTACTGCATGCGCACCGGACAAACCGCAGTTCAAGAGCATTGACCTCACCGGCGCCGACTACGCGCAGGGCTTCACGCTGGCCGACCACAATGGCCAAGCGCGCACGCTGAAAGACTTTGCCGGCAAGGTGGTCGTGGTGTTCTTCGGCTTCACGCAATGCCCCGA
>NZ_JBFUGX010001085.1:0-881 GCF_056402675.1 Polaromonas sp. P3_C2
GGCCAGTGAGGTGGCGCGCAGTTTTGGTTTTGCCGGCTACTCGCTGCGCGAAGTCTCGGTGAATGCCAACGACCAGGGCTCTCCACCGCGTCCCCGCRTGATGGCGATGTCGGCCAAGGCCGAAATGGCCGATGCATCAGTGCCTGTGGAAGCCGGCAAGAGCACGGTATTGGTCATCGTGTCGGGCTCTGTGCAGATGAAGTAAGGCACTTGCCGGCGGCAGGCGCTGCACAAAGTAGCGCGGGCGCCGGCTGCTGCCCGCCGGCCGTGCGGCTGGCCAGCTGGGCTTTGCGCGCGTGGCGCGCCACCACCCGTGAGCGGACATGGTCGTAAGCCCAGTTAAAGCAGAAGGTATAGGGCAGGAAGAACAGCACGATCGCAATGTCCAGTACAAAGGCTTCCCACAGGCCGATGTCCAGCCACCAGGCCGCCAGCGGAACCACCGCGATGATCAGGCCGATTTCAAACAGCACAGCATGCACGGCACGCGCCGCCAGCGTGCGCTGAAAGCCCATGCGGCGCTGCGCCCGGTCAAACAGGGCGTTGAACACCATGTTCCAGCTCATCGCCATCAGCGAAACCATCAGGGTCAGCAGGCCCATGTGCGCCAGCGAATAGCCGAGTAGCCAGGCGCCTAGTGGTGCGCAGATGGCGATGGCCAGGATTTCAAAGCCGAGGGCGTGGAAAAACCGTTCTTTCAGGGATTTTTGGAGGCTCATGATGCGCGTTCTGAATGATTTGCCGACCGTTGAGGCGAGATGCCTTACTGTCATGACTGTATTTTCATCGCTATTTCGAATACATTAAAATCAATAATCATCGAAAAAATAGATGGAAGACTGCCATGCGCCATTCCCCGGAAGCCTTGACCGCTTTTGCAG
>NZ_JBFUGX010001086.1:0-880 GCF_056402675.1 Polaromonas sp. P3_C2
GGCCACCAACACTTGCGGCGAAGCTGCCTCCTGCTGTTGTGGGTCCATGTCGATTGACTTGTTAAGGCTCATTGGCGTGGAAGCTCGATGAGCTTTTCGTGGTATTCGCACTCAATGAACGGCATATTGTCTGGGATGGCTACCGGCCGAACACCCGTCTTCTTCATCGCCTCCAAAAAGGCGCCAAAGTCGCATTCAACCCGCACATGAGTTCGACCATAGCCCATGCCGGTAGAAAAGGCTTCTGCAGCCATTCCTTCATAGTCAACCCGAAAACCATAGCCCCAGCCGGGGTCAGCAACCGCATAGCCGGGATTGGCCTTAATCTCCTGACGCGTGGGCGGTGTGACACCTGTGAACTGCTTGAAGGTGAAACGGCCTTCGGCGTCAGTGCGCGTTTCGAAGGGACTCAAACAGGGTCGGCGACCGAAGAAATAGCCGCGGTCGGCGCACCCTGTAATTTGTGCACCCATGAGAGGGCGACCTCCCATTAACAACCTGCCCTCGATCACACCCTCGACAGGTTCCCACGCGGCGAAGGAGGGTGTCGCGACCACCAGCAAGCAAGCGACAAGGAGCTTGGGTCGGATTGAGCGAAGTGCCGGTGAGATGCCTTGATGAGCCTTAACGTTTGAGATGAGAGGCGTGACCCGGCTTGCCGGGGTACGTCCTCTCGATGGAAGGGTTAGACCGCGCGACGTGTGCTCGCCCTTCAACTTTGATGGATTGTGGCGCCATGTCATTGAGCTCGATTTGTGCGGAAGCCGCAGTGACGACAGGACGAGGCGAAAACACTTGCAGAACCTCCCTCAGTGTTTTCAAAATGCCCACAGAAAAGCTTGCTGCACTGAGGACAACGGCTGGTCGCACGCCCCAGGCC
>NZ_JBFUGX010001087.1:0-874 GCF_056402675.1 Polaromonas sp. P3_C2
GATTATCCCAGAGGGGGCTGAGGGGGCACGGACAGCCTGATTCAGGCCCGCCGTTGACAAGCCCGGACAAACCCGGCGTGTGCGTAGCGCTGGTTTCTCGTGGTCATGTCAGACCAATGCCGAAGGGGCCGGCCCTTTCGGCAAGAAGGTAACAGCGGAAAAGTCGCTGCGCCAGAACATTGCCGATGTGATTGGAGCTCCCCAGGATTCAACGCAGGCAAGCACATCGCCTCGCTGCAATCGTTTCCGCTTTAATCGCAACTGATACTTTTCCAGGTTTTCGAAGGACAAAGGATCTCCCTTTTGATAGAAGTCCCAACCTGGGTTGTCACTCATTACACGGACAAAGCGCAACAAAGCGCCTTGGGAATAAGCAGAAAATTCATTCACGGCGTCCTTCCGGCAATCATCAGCGGTACTTCGAATTGAAATTACATCAAAGCGAAACGTCGACTGCGCGTAAGCTGGTACGTAACCATCTCCCGCAGACAGGTGAGGCATAAAAACCGTTAGCCCAGGTGCGTTAGCCGGTGACCACAGAATGAGCGGCGGCGCGCCTTTGTCTTCCGTGTACGGCTGTTCTGGCAAGACAAACGAGGTTGGGCTGCCATGAACCCGCATTGGCGGATAGCGATCAAACGCCTGGGCAACCTCGGCCACCGGTGCCTTGATCACAGACAGATTGAAGAATGGTCGATCCAGAACAGACATGATGCGAACGTTTTGTTGCTTGCCGCACTGCGACTACGCGAACTCACCACGGCGCGGTGCAACTTCGCCCTGCAGAAGAACACGTAATGTGAACTTGAGCGGGAAAACCTGAGACTCTTTCATGCGCAGCGCGGCCGCAACCGCCTTGCGTTCCTTTTTTGCC
>NZ_JBFUGX010001088.1:0-867 GCF_056402675.1 Polaromonas sp. P3_C2
TAAGCATCACTAGTTTCGCCTTCCGGTATTCCAAACAAGATAAACGTCATTCCAGAATTACCGTCTTCTGCAACGAACGCCGGAACTTCTTCAAAACGCCCAGTCTCTTCCCGTTTAAAAATAAGTCCACCAAGTACAGTACCGAGTTTGCCTGCCATTTCTTCTAACGGCATAACACCTGAAACCTCCACTGTAGCTAGTATGTTTCTCATCGAATTTCACCCATTACTGTCTACCTCGTAAGAAGTAATATTGAGATCCCGATTTTTTTGCCATTTCAGCCGTGCTGAAGACCCTGAACCCAGGAAGTTCAGTTTTCATACCTCCAAGAATTGGACTACTCTGCATGGTATTCCCAAACTCCTGAAACGTACTCTTCAATGATCCATCCAACTTAGTTATATCCCTGAAGAAAGTCTTTTTCGAAAACTGAGCGGCCAAATCATCGCTAACGACGAAGAAATCGGCGTCGTAGCCTTGCGGGCCTGTGTAGGGTTTACCATTTTTTGTGGCGACGGTGCCATCAAATGCAACTCGTTCGCCATTCACGCCCAGTTTCGTGTCGTTCTTCAATCCATCAACAAGACTTCCTCTAAACCCAATACGCGCATTAGGGTCAAGTCTTAATATACTTTCAAGCGACGGCTGTGCTGCATCGCCGATTGTTTTTACGATTTGAGCACGAGACGCATCTCCTTGCACCACCAAGCTATCTTCGAATGACAGGGGCAACCTATTTGCCCCCGCCTCAATTGCCATCGATTCCTTGAACGCAGCAATAACCTTTGGAACTCCGCCAAACATTATGATGTCCTCTCCAAACGAGGAGAGGCCCCCCACATTGTCCCCACGATCAAACGCAAGCAA
>NZ_JBFUGX010001089.1:0-866 GCF_056402675.1 Polaromonas sp. P3_C2
CAGCGCGCTGCTGGCTTTGACTTCGCCCAGCGAAAAACTGGTGTGCAAGTCTTTCACATTGGGCAGGTTGATCAGGTTTTGCAGCGCAAACTTGCTGAAGGCTTCCAGGTCTTGCGCCACCACCTGCAGCTCAAAGGTGCCGGTGCCGCTGATGTAGTGGCAAGAGACGATCTCCGGCAGCTTCTTGATGGCCTCTTCCAGCTGGCGCGTTGCGTCGCCACTGTTGCGGTCAGCGTCCAGCCGGACAAAAGCCAGCACGCCCAGCCCGATCTTGTGACGGTTGATCTCGGCCCGGTAGCCGGTGATGAAGCCGCTTTCTTCCAGCGCCCGCACGCGCCGCCAGCAGGGCGCGGCCGACAGGCCCACGCGGGAGGCGAGTTCCGTGTTCGTCAACCGGGCGTCGAGTTGCAACTCATTCAGGATGGCGATATCAAACTTATCTAATGTTTCCATATTCACAACTTTACAGCAAGATTCTTTCTGGAAGTGCCCTAAATTGGGCAAACAAAGCAAAGACATATCACGGCTGGCGGCATACACTTTGCATGCAACTAGAGGGCGCCCCCTATCCGGGTGTGGCCCTTCTGCCAGCCTGCCCACAAAGCGGTACTAACAAACAGTCCTGGAGACCCACGAACATGAACGCGCCCCTACCTGAACACATCCGCAAAGCGCTAGAGACCGTCACGCTTGACGATAAATATTCTTTAGGCCACGGCCGCGCCTTCATGAGCGGCGTCCAGGCGCTGGTTCGCCTGCCCATGCTGCAGCGCACGCGCGATGCGATCGAGGGGCTGAACACGGCGGGTTTTATCAGCGGCTACCGCGGCTCGCCGCTGGGCGGTTATGACCAGGCCCTGTGGGCT
>NZ_JBFUGX010001090.1:0-860 GCF_056402675.1 Polaromonas sp. P3_C2
GAACGTTATGCCCCGGAAACGGACGATGCGCCTGCGATGCTCAAGCAGGTCATCGAAGAAGCCCATATCGTCATCAAACTGACGGCGATCTCGGCCGAGCAGGAACCGCACAGCACGCTGGCGGCATTTCTGATCAACCCGGGTGGGGACTGTCACTGGGTACATACCGGCGATTCAAGGATTTACCATTACCAGGGCAGCAAACTGGTACACAGGACGGTGGACCACTCGTATGTGCAGACTCTGGTGGACAAAGGCGAGATTACTGAGGAAGAAGCCAATGTCCATCCGCAGTCAAACATCCTGATGGGTTGCCTGGGTACGGAGGATGCGCCACCTATTACCCATCATTTCATCCCGCAACTCCGGCCTGAAGACGTCCTGCTGGCTTGCAGCGATGGGGTCTGGCACTATTTCAGCACCARTGAAATGGGCTCAGCCCTGTCCATGCTGTCACCCCGTGAAGCCACTGAATTCCTGATTCAGAAAGCACGTTCCCGCGCGCGAGGCGGCGGTGACAATCTCTCGCTGGTGATTGTCAAACTCGAGCCTTTGGCCGCTGAGCCACCGACCCGCTTAGTCGGGTAAGGGTAAGGACTTCGCTGGCGGCTTGGTCTGCTTCAGACGATCTCTTTCATGCTGGGCTTTGCGCTCCAGCGCCTCCTTTTGGCGGTCGTTGAATTTTTTAGCCTCTTCCGCTGCAACGGCCTGCTTTTCGCTTCTGGACTGGGATTTGTCCTGCCCGCTTTTTAATCTGGCAGCGTTCGCGTCGCTACTACCTTGCTCACCTGCCTTGGCCGCAGCGCGGTCTTCGGTTTTCTTTTTTTCTCGCTCAAGACGAGACTGAGAGTCTTCCAGAG
>NZ_JBFUGX010001091.1:0-858 GCF_056402675.1 Polaromonas sp. P3_C2
GTTACGGCGTGCGCACCGGCGACGCCTATGAGCAATCGCAGGTAGCCGCCCACGTGATGCTCACCGTCGGCCCCAAGCTGTCGGGCCCGGTCGAGGCGGCGCTGCGCAAGATCCCCGAGGTCCGCTCACTGCTCTCGGTCAGCGGCACCTTCGACATGATCGCCATCGTGCAGGCCGGCTCGATCGAGCGGCTGGACGCGCTGATCGACGGCATTGGCCTGCTCGACGGGGTGGAGCGCACCAATACCTCAGTGGTGCTGTCTACGCGGATTCACCGCTAGGCCGCTTGAAGCCGACCCTCAACTGACTTGCGAAAGAAAATCTGCCGGCCGTTCCAGCGTTTTGACATGGCGCTAAACCCGAGGCCCGTATAGATTCTGGTCGAAGCCGCATTGAACTCGTTCGTGTCCAGGCACACGCTGGCGCAGCCGGCCTGGCACGCATGCGCCAGTGCGAACTCGATGAGCGCCTTGCCCGTACCCTGCCTGCGAACGGACGGGTCAACAAACAGGTCTTCAATGGTGGCCTCGGTGCCGCTGGCCCACATGGAATGGCGATAGCGTTGCAGCACGTAACCCGAGGCTTGGCCGTGAACCATGGCGATGAAGAATTCCGCGTCTTGCGACCCAAGCAACTTGCGGACGCTGTCGCCAAACTGGACGTCCGAGGGCGTGTGCCGCTCCAGATGGTTGCGAAAGGCGACGGCCATGGCCACGATGGCTGGCTCATCTTGCGGGGTGGCGATACGGATGTGCATGGTGAGTGGCTGGCGTCGTGAAGTGGCGAAAGGGAAACCGGCAGAGCTGACTGTTTGTTGCTGCTGTTGCTTCCTCACAGTCTGCAGGAGCAGCCCCCACG
>NZ_JBFUGX010001092.1:0-858 GCF_056402675.1 Polaromonas sp. P3_C2
GCACTGGGAGGCGCTGCCGCAGGCCTGATTTCATTCAGGGGTCGGCCGGAAGGTGGGGTTGTCAGGCCGCCGCTTCCAGTCCGTTCCTGAAGTGCTCCCGCATGCGCTGCGCGGTGGCATTCGCGTCGCCTGACGACAGCGCCTGCATGATGGCGCGATGCTCGGCAAGCGACTCTTCAATGCGGCCACTTTTGAGCAGCGAGTTGTGGCGGTTGAGCTTCATGACCTTGCGCAGGTCGGCCACCATCTGGTCGCGCCAGCGGTTGTTGGCGATTTCCAGCAGGCGCATGTGAAAGGCTTCATTGATCTCGAAGAACCGCTCACGGTTGCCGACGGCTTTCTCGAGTTCGTTATGCAGGCCCTGCAGTTCCTTGAGCTGGGAAGGCGTCGCCTGGGTGGCCACCACACCGGCCGCGTCGCTCTCCAGCAGCGCAAGCAGGTGATACACATCGGCCAGGTCCCGCTCAGACACTTCGGTTACATAGGCGCCGCGCCGCACCTTCATCGTGACCAGGCCTTCGGTGGCCAGCACTTTCAGGGCTTCGCGCAGCGGCGTTCGGCTGATGCCGTATTCCTCGGCCAGCTTGAGCTCGTCAATCCAGCTGCCCGGCGTCAGTTCGCGGTTGAAGATGCGCTGGCGCAAAAGCTCCGCCACTTCTTCGTAAAGCGCTCGAGGGGTCAGGGACACTGCGGCCATGGGTATAAATTTTTTGAATGTGCGAAAGCTTCGAGTGGGCGCTGCTTTCGATCAGCGCTGCACGCGAGTTAGTGGGCATCTTACTTCAAACTGAATTTTGCATCAATAATTATAAATGATGTAAACTTGGCCGGATTCATGACTTCCTCTCATGCTGAGCC
>NZ_JBFUGX010001093.1:0-855 GCF_056402675.1 Polaromonas sp. P3_C2
GCCTGGGAAGCTGCACTTTCCAATACGCTGAATGCGGGTGACCATGTGCTGATGTACGAAACCGGCCACTTTGCTGCGCTGTGGCAAAAGCTGGCCGCGCGCCTGGGCCTCAAAACCGAAGTCATCGGCTATCCCGGCGCCGACGTCTGGCGCCACGGCGTGCAGGCCCACCTGATTGAAGAGCGCCTGAAGGCCGACACCCAGCACAGCATCAAGGCCGTCTGCGTGGTGCACAACGAAACTTCCACCGGCGTGACCAGCAACATTGCCGCCGTGCGCAAGGCGATTGACGCCGCCAGGCATCCGGCCCTGCTGCTGGTCGACACCATTTCGGGCCTGGCCTCGGCCGACTACCGCCACGACGAGTGGGGCGTCGACGTCAGCATCAGCGGCTCGCAAAAAGGCCTGATGCTGCCGCCCGGCATCAGCTTTAACGCCGTGTCGGCCAAAGCCATCGAAGCCAGCAAAAAGGCCACGCTTCCCAAAGCCTTCTGGGCCTGGGACGAAATCATCGAAATGAACAAGACCGGTTACTGGCCGTCTACCCCCAACACCAACCTGCTGTACGCCCTCAGCGAAGCCTGCGACATGCTGCTCGAGCACGGCCTGGAAACCGTGTTTGCGCGCCACCAGCGCTGGGCTGTCGGCGTGCGCGCTGCGGTCAAGGCCTGGGGCCTGCAAATCCAGTGCGCCGACGCGGCCGTGTATTCGCCGGTGCTGACCGGCGTGATGACACCGGAGGGCATCGATGCCGATGCGGTGCGCAAGATCATTTACGAACGCTTTGACTGCTCGCTCGGCACCGGCCTGGGCAAGGTCAAAGGCAAGATGTTCCGCATCGGCCACCTGGGCGAC
>NZ_JBFUGX010001094.1:0-854 GCF_056402675.1 Polaromonas sp. P3_C2
GTGTACGCCCACCTGCCGACCGTGCTCAACGAGCAGGGCGAAAAACTCAGCAAGCGCAACGGCGCCAAGCCGGTGACGCAGTACGCCGCCGAAGGTTATTTGCCCGACGCCATGGTCAATTACCTGGCGCGCCTGGGCTGGAGCCACGGCGACGACGAAATCTTCAGCCGCGAGCAATTCATTGAATGGTTCAACCTTGATCACCTGGGCAAGAGCGCCGCGCAGTTCGACGAAGCCAAGCTGCGCTGGGTCAATGCCCAACACCTGAAGGCCACTCCTGATGACACACTGGCAACGCTGGTGCAGCCCTTCCTGGCTGCCCAGGGCATTACCGGCGTGGACCCGGTATGGGTGACGCGCGGTTGCGGGCTTTTTAAAGACCGCTGCAGCACACTCGTAGAGCTGGCCGGCTGGCTGCAACTGCTGGTGACCGGGGGCAAGCCCAGTGCTGAGGACATCAGCACGCACGTCACGGAGGCAGTGCGCCCGGCCATTGCAAAACTGAGCAGTTCCCTGGTGGCCTGCGAGTGGAGCAAGGCCGCGATCTCGGCCGCCATCAAACAGGTGCTGGCCGACACCGGCCTGAAGATGCCGCAGCTGGCAATGCCCGTACGCGTGCTGGTCATGGGCACGCCGCAAACCCCGTCCCTCGACGCGATTCTGGAGCTCATGAAGCGCGAAGATGTGGTCTCCCGGCTCAAGCTTGTTTGAGGATTTGAAATAGGCCAATTTTTCGGGCTATAATTCAAGGCTCGACAATTGCAGGGAAACCTCAATAACTTGACGGGGGTATAGCTCAGCTGGGAGAGCGCTTGCATGGCATGCAAGAGGTCAGCGGTTCGATCCCGCTTACC
>NZ_JBFUGX010001095.1:0-854 GCF_056402675.1 Polaromonas sp. P3_C2
ACACACGTCTTTCCAATGCCACACGACGACGAAGCAGTGTTTAGCGCCAAGCCGGCGAGCCTTCGGATCGTTCACAGGCCGGCACACCACGGTTGTATCCAGACCCGACGGGTCCACTAGTCTCAACGGATCGCCCTCCACATAGCTAAAGGTATTGATGCCACCCGCCAGTCCAATGGGATCGGACTGCATATACCGCCCAATCCTCGGGTTGTACTCCCGATGCCAATTCTGGAACAGCCCACTCTCGGCATCAAAGGTTTGTCGAAAATCCTCTAATGGGCTTTGGCTACTCGAATCGCAAGCATCGGTGAAGTAAGGTCCTGCTGAGTGAGCAATATTGCTATGCCCGCGTCATCAAGAATTGCGTATGTATAAGCATTGGAAATGAAGAATCTCGTGCACTCGGTTTCTGAGCAACTCAATAACTCGTTGCCGGAACGAGCGCGCAAAGTGATTCTCGCTGGGCTATAGACTTGAGATGAATTTAAAACCGTGTACCCTGACCTTGAAGGGGGCAATGAAATGACTTTTTTACTTAAGGTTCCGATAGGCCCCAAAGACCAACTAACCAAATTCAGGCTCTTAATTTCTTGCCAAGCAGTGGAACATGTCGCGTAAAGCCTCTCATTATCTATCGCGTAGACCGGAGCCGCAGGAATTGCTAAAAAACTGGTGCTTCTATAAGCTGAACAGTCTGCGTTAATTTGTGCAAAGAAATCTTGAGAAATTGAAACTTCTGACTGCTCAGTAACATTGAGTAGAGTATTTTGGAAAAACAGGAGATCTCTGTATCGAACCGGTGCAACGATAGTAGAAGGGGCTTGGGGCCAACGTCCTGTCCTGTTACCCCA
>NZ_JBFUGX010001096.1:0-853 GCF_056402675.1 Polaromonas sp. P3_C2
CGCCACCGACGTGCAGCCCAACCGCCTGGTCGCCGCCCAGAACGCTGCCAAGGCTTTCCTGGCCGTCCTGCCGCGCAATGTACGCGTCGGCATCGTCGCGTTTGCCGGCACCGCTGCCGTCGTGCAACAGCCTACCCTCAGCCGCGAAGACCTGACGGCAGCCATTGACAAATTCCAGCTGCAGCGCGGCACCGCCATCGGCAACGGCATTGTCGTGTCGCTGGCCGAACTGTTCCCCGACGCAGGCATCGACATCGCCTCCATGCAGTACGGAAGGGAAAAGCCCCGCGGCACATCGCTGGACCAGGCCCTGAACCCCGACAAGAACGCGAAGAAAGAATTCACCCCCGTCGCTCCCGGCTCCTATACCTCGGCCGCCATCATCCTGCTGACCGACGGCCAGCGCACCACGGGTGTGGATTCCATCGACGCCGCCAAGCTCGCAGCAGACCGCGGCGTTCGCATCTACACCGTCGGGGTGGGCACGGTGGATGGCGAAACGATTGGCTTTGAAGGCTGGTCCATGCGCGTCAAGCTCGACGAGGAAACCCTCAAAGGCATTGCCCGGGCAACACAGGCCGAGTACTTTTACGCAGGTACGGCGGCCGACCTGAAGAAGGTGTATGAAACCCTCAGTTCGCGCCTGGCGATTGAGAAAAAGGAAACCGAGGTCTCGGGGTTGCTGGCGCTGTTTGCCGCCGTGCTGGCACTAGTGTCTGCCAGCTTGTCGCTGCTGTGGTTTAACCGGATTCTTTGAAGGCTCCGGGCGTTCCCTCGGAGGGGAAACAGGGAAGCGGCGCCACTTGCATCTGACGTGCAAGCGAGCCACCGCATCCAGGACTTAACTTACCTC
>NZ_JBFUGX010001097.1:0-853 GCF_056402675.1 Polaromonas sp. P3_C2
GGGGAATACCGCGAATTGACCGCACTTATGGCCAGCATTGCCTTGTCATAACCGTGGAGGCATGGCGCATCGGTACGGCAGTTGGGCTCCTCTTTAGCGTAAAACAGGCATAATAAAATCAATAATTAGCCTGAATTCGATATGAACCTTCACCAATTCCGCTTCGTCCAGGAGGCCATCCGGCGCAACCTGAACCTGACAGAGACCGCCAAGGCCCTGCACACCTCGCAGCCCGGCGTATCCAAGGCCATCATCGAGCTGGAGGAGGAACTGGGCGTAGAAATCTTTGCACGGCACGGCAAACGCCTCAAGCGCGTGACCGAACCCGGGGAACACGTCCTCAAAAGCATTGAACTCATCATGCGCGAGGTCGGCAACCTGCGCCGCATTGGCGAGCAGTTTTCTGCCCAGGACAGCGGCACGCTCTCCATTGCCACCACCCATACGCAAGCCCGTTATGTGCTTCCGCAGCCCGTTGCCAAGCTGCGTGAAGCCTTTCCCAAAGTCAATGTCAGCCTGCACCAGGGCTCTCCCGACCAGGTGGCGCGCATGGTGCTCGACGAAGTTGCTGAGATCGGTATAGCCACCGAATCATTGACGCAGTACGAAGACCTGGTGACCCTTCCCTGCTACGAATGGCAGCACATGCTGGTCATTCCTGTCGACCATCCGCTGGCCAAAAAAGACAACATCACACTCGAAGACCTGGCGCAAGAACCCCTGATCACTTACCACCCATCCTTCACCGGCCGTACCAAGATCGACCTGGCGTTTGCCGCCAAGCGGTTGCAGCCGCGCATTGCGCTCGAGGCGATTGACTCCGACGTCATCAAGACCTATGTGCGCCTGGGAC
>NZ_JBFUGX010001098.1:0-852 GCF_056402675.1 Polaromonas sp. P3_C2
CTTCTATCTAAAGAAAAACCATGTTTTACAGAGAAAACGGCCAGTTCAAAACCAACTACCGGGCGGACCAGCAGATCTTCCCGATCCTGCAGGACCGGGTACTGATCGCACTCCTCCTCTTGGTGGCATTTGTCGTAATCCCGGTGTTATCCGTGTTTCCGCCCGAGAAACACTTGTACCGCTACCTTATTGGCCTGGCGCTTATAACAATGTCGTTCGCCGGATTCAAGTGGTCCGGATGGAAGAGGGGTTTGCTGGTCTCACTTCTATCCGTCTGCATCGCACTAATACATCCTTTGCTTGCTTCGGACTATATGTTCCGAGCCATCCTG
Organism: Polaromonas sp. P3_C2; assembly: GCF_056402675.1. Taxonomy (NCBI): domain Bacteria; kingdom Pseudomonadati; phylum Pseudomonadota; class Betaproteobacteria; order Burkholderiales; family Comamonadaceae; genus Polaromonas; species Polaromonas sp. P3_C2. The sequence goes on from NZ_JBFUGX010001098.1 coordinate 333, forward strand.
ATTCCTTTTCTGATCTTCTCGCTGGCGGCAGTGGGTGTGAACATCCTGGTGGGATATTGCGGGCAGATCTCGCTGGGCTCAGGCGCCTTTATGGCCGTAGGCGCCTATGGGGCCTACAACTTTTTTGTACGCTTTCCCGGCATGCCGCTGATTCCGGCGCTGATCCTGGGTGGTTTGTGCGCCATGCTGTTTGGCATTTTGTTCGGGCTGCCCAGCTTGCGCGTGAAGGGCCTGTACCTGGCGGTGACCACGCTGGCCGCGCAGTTCTTCAGCGACTGGATGTTCCTGCGCATCAAATGGTTCACGATGGACACGCCCTCGGGCTCGGTGTCGGTCTCCAACCTGCAGGTGTTTGGACTGCCCATCGAAAGCGCGCTGAGCAAATACCTGTTTTGCCTGGCCATCGTGGTGGTGATCACCCTGCTGGCCAAAAACCTTGTGCGCAGCGCGATCGGCCGCGAGTGGATGGCCATTCGCGACATGGACGTCGCCGCCGCTGTGATCGGCATACGCCCCATGT
>NZ_JBFUGX010001099.1:0-851 GCF_056402675.1 Polaromonas sp. P3_C2
CTTCCACCCGCTGTCCATCGTCATGCACGGGCTGGCGCTCAATATCACCATACAGACCTATGCCGGCCATGTGGATTTCGGCATCGTTGCTGACAAGAAGGCGCTGCCGCATGCGAAGGATTTGGCGAAAGCAATCGAGGAGGCCTTCACTCAGGCCCAAACCTTGATGGTGAGCGCAGCGCCTGTTGCATCCGCCGCCACAGCGCCCGCGCCGAAAAAGAGGACAAAGAAGGCCTCCGTTAAAACCGCCGTGAAGGCCGCCCCGGTAAAAACCCGCAAAGCCGCTGTCACGAACGCGACGAAAACCGCAGCGAAGCGTCCACGTTAGAGAGACCTCTCTCTGTAAAAAACCGTAAGCGCCTCCATACTCTTTGAGTCGGAACTCCAACAAGACAATCAATGCTCCAAGCCATGGCAAGCCCGTCATCCAGGCGAAATCCGTCTTCCTCCTCCCCCCAAGATCAAGCAAAACCGTCCCCACACGATGTTCCGCCCAGCGCCTGGCTGCTGGCGCTTGAGCTGCGTGCGTTCTGGGAGTTCGGCGCCCTGCTGCCCGCCTGGCCGTTGCTGGCCCGCGCGCCACGCGGCGACGGCCATGCCGTGATGGTGTTTCCAGGCCTGTCGGCCAATGACGCCACCACGGTGCCGCTGCGCCAATACCTGCAGTCGCTCAATTACAGGCCCTGGGGCTGGGAACAGGGGTTTAACTTTGGCCCGCGCGCCGGCGTGCTGGAAGAAGCCCGCGACAGCCTCGCCCGCACCTTCGAAACCACGGGCCGCAAGGTCAGCCTGATCGGCTGGAGCCTGGGCGGCGTCTACGCGCGCGAGCTGGCCAAGGAGCTGCCGCACAT
>NZ_JBFUGX010001100.1:0-849 GCF_056402675.1 Polaromonas sp. P3_C2
GCATCAAACAGGGTTCGCATCGAAAACACTTTCTTGAACCCGTTGACCGGATTGAGCCTGTCGAAATCCGCCTTGAGGGGATCCGTGGTGAACATCGGCCCTGTCTGCATCAGGTTGGCCAGCGCGGCGGTGAGCATGATGACGGCGAAAAAAGGCAGCAGCTGCATCATTGCCCCCTTGACCACCTGGGATGCAAGAGGCCACAGCGCTCCGCCATTGGGATCCAGACCAGCGATGCGAAGCAACAGGCTCTGGTCGAAAACGAATTGGTCCCTGACGCTGTCCCAGCCCTTCCATGTCAGGTAAACGGAAGCCACCGTCCACACCAGCGCCGAAATGACTTCCGGGCTTTTGGCGACCTGCCCTTTTTCCTGCGCCCTGAGAAGCTTGTGAGGCGTCGCCGCTTCATTGCGGTCAAGGTCTTGCTCATCGGCCATGGACGGCTCCCGGCGCAAATGTGCTTTGAGACGCATCCTGGGACAACATGGAATCCCAGGTCGTGTAGATGCTGCGGTAAACCCGCGTCATGACGCCACCTACGCCGGCAAACCACAGGGACAGCGTGATGAGCCCGACAACGATTTTCACGGGAATGCCGATGGCGAACATATTCATCTGCGGCAGGTTTCGCGCGACAACGCCGAGCGCCATTTCAACCATGAAGAGGCAGAAAACCACGGGCGCGACCAGGGCAAATCCCAGCGTGAACAAGGCGCTCACCTGTTTGAGCATCGCGACCAGGCCGTAGGCAGCCGACCACTGCGCTGCCACGGGAAACCGCTCAACGCTGAATGCGATGCCTCGCAGCAAAGCATGATGGCCGGCCAGCAGGAAGAACAGCAGCACGGC
>NZ_JBFUGX010001101.1:0-849 GCF_056402675.1 Polaromonas sp. P3_C2
TACGCATCCCTGGCTTCTCGACGAAGTGGAAGAGCAGAGCCGCTGTGGTTAAAGACAGGCTCCAGGCGACAACTTGATAAAGACCAAAATTGATGGCGACGCTATCGGTCACGCGCCAGGCTGTGCTGGATCGGCTCAGGCCATACACGATAGGCATATGTACCAGGTACAGCGAAAAACTGATCTTTCCAAGATAGGACAGCGCGAACAGCGGCGGTGGGTTGAGTACCGACAGTAAATAGATTAGGCAGGCGGCCATCAAGCCCCAGGCCACCGGCGCCCAGATCGTCAACAGGACTGAGTCGTACCTCCACGACTCAAGGCAGGCCAGCGCGATGCCTGCAGCGATCAATAGCCCCAATGACCACCCAGCCCACGCTTTGTCAAGGCCCGGCTTGTGTTCGAGTCGCCGCATGAGCGTCCACACCGCGATGCCCGCTGCAAATTCATGCATGTGGGTGAGGATAAAAAAGTAGGTCCATGGGACAAAAATTTCCCGCGGATAAAGGTGAATGCCAAGCAACTGGATCAATGGACCGGCTTTCCAGTACATCATCCACAGCAACGCTAGTGAACCGCCGTACAGCAGCGCCGCCTTGATGCTGAGAGGCAGTCCTGCCTCGGTATTGCGTAACCACAGGAAGATGAAAGGCAGCATCGCATAGAAAGGAAACTCGGCCGCAATTGACCATTCCACGCCCAGGAAATCATTKATGTAGTAGGGGAAGAGTCCATTCACGAAGAGCAGGTGGGCGGCAAGGTCGGGCCATGTCAGGTTCGGTTCACCCGGCGGGGTGTAGCTCTCGAACCCCTTGCCGTATGCGAAAAAAACCAGCAGGAGTACCAGGT
>NZ_JBFUGX010001102.1:0-842 GCF_056402675.1 Polaromonas sp. P3_C2
GGTGGCCACAGAGGAGCCGGACACTGCCGCAAAAATCATGCAAGTCAGCACGCAGGTCATGGGCAGACCGCCTTGCACGCCTCCCACAATGCTTTTGGCGAATTCGACCAGCCGGCGCGAGATGCCGCCGGTTTCCATCAGGTTGCCGGCCAGGATGAAGAAGGGAATGGCGGCCAGCGGAAACTTGTTGATCGAGGAGAACATCTCCTTGACTGAAATCAGCATGTTGGCGTTGGACGCCTGGATACCGAAGATGGACGCCAGGCCGATGGAAACGGCCACGGAAACGGTGAGTGCAAAGCACAGCACCATGGTCGAGATCATTACCGCGGTCATTCTTGGCCCCCACGGTCACTCACTTTGAGCCTGCGGCCGTTCCCTGCCCCTTGCACGGGGAAAGGGTCCGCCGGCCTGCGGCCCGGCAAAGCCGGTTCCGCGGCCCCTGCTTGAACGGGGTGAAATCCATCTTGGGTTTTCATTGTGCTGTCTCCAGTTCATTGCGCTGCGTGTCAATCAGGTTGCCGATGATGCCGATCACGCAGAACATGCCGCCGATCGGCATGGCCACATAACCCCAGAACATGGAAATGGATTCAAGGCCGGCCATGGACTGCACACGCCCGCGAAGGGAATAGTCCCAGCCCCACCAGACGATGACTGCGACGAGGGCCAGAGYGGCGATGCAGACCAGCCAGTCCAGCACCCGCTGGATGCGGGGTGGGCTCCAGCGGTAGAGCACATCCACGCTGACCATGGCGCCCTGGCGGAAAGCCATGGGAATTCCCATAAAGACCATCCAGATCAGGCTGAGGCGGATCAGAATTTCACTCCACTCTGCAGGC
>NZ_JBFUGX010001103.1:0-841 GCF_056402675.1 Polaromonas sp. P3_C2
GGACGGGTATGGGCCCGGCGTTTGATGCGTCGCTGGCCGGCATCCTGGGCCTGCTGATTGGCAGTTTCCTGAATGTTGTGATTTACCGCCTCCCCAAAATGATGGAGCGGCAATGGGCGCAGGAATGCGCGGAGCTGGCCGGGCAGCCAGCAGAGCCTTCCGACAAGTTCAATCTGGTGGTGCCGCGCTCACGCTGCTCCAGTTGCGGCCATGCCATCCGCTGGTACGAGAACATTCCGGTAGTCAGTTACGTGTTCCTGCGAGGCAAGTGTTCGGTATGCGGCTCGCCCTACGGTATGCGCTACCCCGTCGTGGAGGCAGTGACGGGCGCCTTGTTCTTCTTTTGTGTGTGGCGTTGGGGCTGGTCGCTGACTGCGCTGGGCTGGTGCGGCTTTTCCGCCGCACTGCTGGCCCTGGCGATGATCGACTGGGATACCACGCTTCTGCCGGACGATATCACCTTGCCTTTGCTGTGGGCCGGCCTGATCGTCGCCGCCCTGCAGTGGAACCCTTCGGTTAGCCTGCCAACGGCCTTATGGGGTGCCGTCGCTGGCTACCTGTCTCTGTGGCTGGTGTACTGGGCCTTCAAGCTGGCCACCGGCAAGGAAGGCATGGGCTATGGCGACTTCAAGCTTTTCGCCGCACTCGGTGCCTGGTTCGGCTGGCCTGCGCTGGTTCCCATGATCCTGATGGCTTCGGTGATTGGTGCTGTCATAGGTATTGCGTTGAAGTTCTCCACCGGCTTGCGCGAGGGCGGTTATGTGCCCTTTGGGCCTTTCCTGGCCGGTGCGGGTTTCACGGCCATGATTTTTGGGCCGCAATCCATTTTGCGATTTGTGGG
>NZ_JBFUGX010001104.1:0-840 GCF_056402675.1 Polaromonas sp. P3_C2
AGCCCGCCGGCATGACGCTGGCCATGCATCTGTGCCGCGGCAACTTCAAGAGCACCCACGCCGCGGCCGGCAACTACGAGCCGGTGGCCGAGGCGCTGCTCAAGGAGATGGACCTGGACGCCTATTTCCTCGAGTACGACGACAGCCGCAGCGGCGATTTCAAGCCCCTGCGCTACCTGCCCAAGGGCAAGACCGTGGTGCTGGGCCTGGTCACCACCAAGTTCGGTGAAATGGAAAGCAAGGACGACCTGAAACGCCGCATTGAAGACGCTGCGAAATACGCACCGCTGGAGCAGCTCGCGCTGTCACCGCAATGCGGCTTCAGCAGCACAGTGCACGGCAACAACATCGCCGTGGAAGCGCAACGCAACAAGCTGCGCCTGGTGGTCGAAACCGCACGCGAGGTATGGGGCACAGCCTGATCTGACCCCCGGGACTGGCGCATGTCGTCCTCCCCTTCTCTTTTCTTTAGCGAGGGGGAGTCCCAACGGACCCCCAGCCCCGGCCTTTTCGAGGCCGCTCAACCGGGCTGCGGCGCTGACTTTTTCGGCTGTGCACTCCCGTCGCAGCCGTCCACGAGGCAAGCCGTTCAACGGGTCGGATGGACCGATTCCATTAATTGCGCTTGGTTGATCATCAAAATGACTCGTCATCCCTGCTGAGCGTGCGCAAGCAGCTCTCAAAAAGATAGCAATCATGGGCCTGAGCCTGCTGCCCGCAGGCTTTTGGCCCAACCTCGCCAGTACTGGCGCTGCCGGCCGGCACAGATCCATGAGTGCCGCCCCCTTCTTTGCCTCCTCTTCTCTCTTCTTATTCCTATTGACCGGCGCTTCTTCATGC
>NZ_JBFUGX010001105.1:0-838 GCF_056402675.1 Polaromonas sp. P3_C2
CATCAACGCCATCAGCAACACCAGGCCGATGTAAACCCCCAGCAGGAGGTGCCATTGCTTGGACTGTTCGTGAAAACTGCCCGGGTCGGACAGAACCCAGTGCATGCTGATCGGATAGTTGTGGGTGACCCGAAGGTAAGTGGGCCGCGTCTCACCGGGGCGCAGCAGCATCTCGAACGCCGGTGTCAGGTGGCGCACCGGCCACTCGGCTACGGGGATGGAATCACCTGAGCGCCTGATTTGCCATTGCCCCGCTGCGAGAGGGTCTTGCGAGGGGCGGTACAGCGAGACGCTGTCCATGTTGGGATGCGGTGTCGTGAGCATGACCCGTGTGGGCTGGCTCACCGCAGGCAGCGTCAACCGGTACCACAAGGCACGCCCGTCGCCAGTCGGCATGATCTGTTCCGGCCTGGCCGGCTCGCCTTCACCGGCTTCAAAGCGGCCGTGGGCCTGCTCAAAGGTCAGCGAGCCGGTGCTGTCGAGCAGCACCAACCCCTGGCCAACCACATCGTAGCCCGCGGACGGCACGTTTTGTGCAGCAACAGCCGCGACGGGGGAAGGCGGGGCGGCCGTTTCCTGTGCAACAGCTGCAGCGTGGGCCAACAGCAAGGCCGCCAGGCAGGCGGACAGGCGCGACGGCATTGCAGACAAAAAACTTAAAAGGCCAAACAATCACTTCCCCAAAAAACCATACGCAGATGATCAAAACGGGACGACACTGATGATTCGACCCTGAAATCACACGAAAAGTAACTATTTCTACCTAACAAAACCTTCTAATGTACCGAATGTTGAGGCTTCGAACAATGGAAAAAAGTCATATGGGACATTCAATGCC
>NZ_JBFUGX010001106.1:0-835 GCF_056402675.1 Polaromonas sp. P3_C2
GTTCAGTAGTCGAACTGGGACGTCTTACGCAAACACCAACGCCGCACATCGACACGGTATATGCCCTGGTCAAGCTGCTCGCAAAAACCATGGACGAAGAGCGCGGACAGGTGCGCCTTCAGCTCGCGGCCTGATTGCCCGGTAACGGCCGGGCTTTGGGTTTGGCACCGACAGGACTGTGACAGCCAATCAGGCCTCATCTAATTGCTGCGGCGCACAACGGCTTTTCCTGGTGCCGCGAGCTGCGGCAAGCCTAAAAAACGATCCGACTCAAGGTCCAAAGGCCAACGATTTCTTCATGGCCTCAACCACCGCGTCCGAAGGAGTGTCGAAATCGAACTTGGCCCCAAGGTCCAACGCCTTTAACAGGAGTGGGTTTGCGTTCTTGAGGGAGTCGAACAGAGTAGCCGCTTTTTTAGTCACATCTGCTGGAGCGCCAGGGTGAACATACAGCCCGTAGCCCCAACTCGCGTTGGCGGTCGGCACAATGACCAGTTGCGCCATATGGATGCGCTCATCGGTACCGTGGTGGCTTTTCATGGTGGCAGCCTGTGCGCTCTGTAGCCGGGTAATCAGACCGGCCCACCGGTCCGCTTGCCAATGAAATGCCGCTTTGGTCGGCAAGTAGCTTTGCCCCAGCCCTTGTTGAGGCAATATTTCGACCACCGTGCCGCAAAAATTCTCGGCTTTTACGAGCGATGTGGTCACACCGCTTTTCATGCCAAAGCAACTGGTCGTCTTGAGCTTGGCGAGCACTTTGGCTTGATCAGCGGGAGGGAGCGTCTTCAACTCGACCGGTTTGCCGTCCTTGACCGTTCCGATGTCAGCCAGAATC
>NZ_JBFUGX010001107.1:0-834 GCF_056402675.1 Polaromonas sp. P3_C2
GGTACAGCTTGCCACTCTGGTAGCACCACCTGTCCACTTCACCGTCACCCTGGACCAGTCCGGTCAGGCAGCGGTCTCCTTCGCGTTCATAGAATACGCCCTTGCCTCCCGCCAGGAGTGGGCGCAGGTTCTTGAAGTCAGGCGTTGGGCCGAGCGAATACATCAACTGCTGGGCGGGATAAGGATTTCCGGCGCCATGGGCGTATTCAAACAGCGTGAGGTTTCCCATGCTTGCCCACTTGAACTGCTCACATCCCGTGTGATGCGCCAGGCCCTTGGCGGTAAAACCCATGGGTTCGTCAAGGTCGATGCTGACGGTGGTGCCGTCCCGCAGGGTGAGGCCGACGGCGTAGGCCGCGAAACGGCCCTTCAGGGCGAGCATAGCTTCCTCGGAGACCTCCCCCACCCTTGAGGCATCCAGAAAGACGTTCACGGCCTTTCCCCGCAGAGATTCGGGGACGCCGCATTCGAACGTAGCGTCGGCTTGCGGCACTGCCGCGTAGGGCGGGGGCTCATCTTTTTCGCACGCACCGAGAAGCGCGGCAAGCACGAGCACAAGGAGCCATCTCGCCGTCTGATGTATCACTGGCATGGGTACCGGCCTTACATGGTCTCGGCGAACAATTCGCGTCCAATCAGCATGCGGCGGATTTCGCTGGTGCCGGCACCGATTTCATAGAGTTTGGCGTCGCGCCAGAGGCGGCCCAGCGGGTATTCGTTGATGTAGCCGTTGCCGCCGTAGATCTGCACACCCTCGCCGGCCATCCAGGTGGCTTTTTCGGCGCACCAGAGGATGACGGAGGCGCAGTCCTTGCGGACCTGGCGCACGTGGTC
>NZ_JBFUGX010001108.1:0-833 GCF_056402675.1 Polaromonas sp. P3_C2
GCCGACGGCAAGCCCCAGCTGGGCAAACTGGATGCTTTCACGCGTGGCGCCATTGAAGTGCAGGACGAAGGCTCGCAGCTGTTGGCCCTGCTGGTCGATGCCAAGCGAGGTGAGATGGTGGTCGACTTTTGTGCAGGGGCGGGCGGCAAGACCCTGGCCCTCGGGGCTTCCATGCGCAATACCGGGCGCCTTTACGCGTTTGATACGTCGGGACACCGGCTGGATGCGCTCAAGCCGCGGCTGGCGCGCAGCGGCCTTTCCAATGTTCATCCGGTGGCTATTGCCCATGAGCGTGACGACCGGATCAAGCGCCTGGCCGGCAAGATAGACCGGGTCCTGGTGGACGCCCCGTGCTCGGGCTTGGGCACCTTGCGGCGCAATCCTGACCTCAAATGGCGGCAGACGCCCAAGGCGATTGAAGAGCTCAGGGCCAAGCAAACTGCCATTTTGCAGAGCGCTGCGCGGCTTTTAAAGCCCGGCGGACGCCTAGTTTACGCGACTTGCAGCGTTTTGCGTGAAGAAAACGAAGCCATCGCTGAAGCCTTTAGTGAGGCGAATAAAGAGTTCAACGTCCTTGAAACAGGGCCCTTGTTGACTCATCTGGGGGTGGAACACGCGGAAAAACTCTGCCGCGGACCCTACCTTCGGCTCTGGCCTTACCTGCATCAGACGGACGGGTTTTTCGCAGCAGTATGGCAAAAGTCGTGATATTTTTGGCGACAAAAGACGACAGATAGGCCGAAGTTACATATTCATTCGTGATTTTTCGCACTGTTTTGACCTTGGATCCTGTACTGAAAGTGACTTGGTATTTGTGGGGGATCGCCTTACAA
>NZ_JBFUGX010001109.1:0-830 GCF_056402675.1 Polaromonas sp. P3_C2
AGCTGGGCGTGAGCGGAGGCACCATCTGCCATGTGGATCCCGACCGATGCCCGGACGATCACGTCCCTCCGAAACAGAAAAAGGTGGTGCCATGAGCACAGCCACCGTTGCGGGCACGCTCCGTGCGCAAAAGACGCTTCCTGAACAGCTGCTGCCATGGACGGCATTGCTGGGTGCTCTGGTCGGCGCGGTCTTCAGCGGCGTGCAATACATCGATGCCAAAGACAAAGCCCGGGTTGATCGCGCCTTCGCCTACGTCAATGAATTCAAGTCCGAGGCGATGATGAAAAACCACATCATTGTGCAGGCCGTGAGCGACGCCGTGACCAGCGAATACAAACAGTACCGGGAAGAGCTGGCTCGCGACCCAAGCCTTTCAGCGGAGCAGAAGAAAAAATTCAAGACCCAGTTCTACTTCGACGCCTACATAGGGCGTTACAGGCGAAACCCGGAATTCAGCGCCGCTATCGGGCGGTTGTCTCTTTTTTATGAAGAAATTGCCATTTGCGCCCAAGAAGCGCTGTGTGATCCCAAAACGGTTCTTCGCTTTTTCCAGCAGGGAGCATCGGATTTTCTGGACAACACCAAGCCCATCCTTTGCGAACAGCGCCAGATCTGGAACGATACGGAGGGAACGGTGATTGCACCGGCGCAGCAGATGCTTTTCAAGAAAACCCTCCTTGGCTGCAGCGAATGGTCAGGCCGGTCGCCCGCTACTGCCGGGCAGTCCTGATGCTGGGCGGCAGCGCCTGCGGATGGCTGGTGCGAAACGGATTGATGTCCAGCCCGCCGCGGCGCGTGTAGCGCGCATATACCGAGAGCTTCATGGG
>NZ_JBFUGX010001110.1:0-830 GCF_056402675.1 Polaromonas sp. P3_C2
GTGCGCAGCATGGCGCGGTGGCCTTGCTGGCCGATGGAACGATTCAGTTCACGCCAGAACAGGACTATTTTGGCCCGGCCAGTTTTGTGTACGTAGTCGATGACGGCAACGGTGGGCAGGTACAAGGCACAGCGATGGTGAATCTGGCATCGGTCAACGATGTCCCCGTGGTCAACAACGAATTGCTGATGGGCAAGCGCGACGCGACCTACACCCTGAGCCAGGCAGCGCTGCTGGCCAACGACACGGATCGGGAGACTCCGACCGGCTTGAGTATCGTGGCAGTACAAGGGATGATCCATGGCAGTGCGGTTCTCAATGCAAATGGGTCGGTGACCTTTGCGCCGACGCCGGGTTATGCGGGGCGGGGGCAGTTTCAGTACGTAGTGCAGGATGCGGACGGCGGGCAAAGCGTGGGTACAACGGAGATTGACTTTTCGGCAATCAATGTGAATCCTTTGGCGGTAGACGACAGTTTTATCGGATTTGAAGATGTTGTGTTTGTTATCCAGCGCGGCCAACTCGTGGCCAACGACTCAGATCCGGATGCGAGTGGCTTGGCCAACTTGACGGTGGATGCCGTGCGTAACGCCAGCCATGGCACAGTCACTTTGCAGGCAGACGGCAGTGTGCGGTTTCAGTCCAGTTCCAACTTTTTTGGCACAGCCACTTTTGAGTACAGAAGCAATGATGGAGAAGGTGGTCAGACTTGGGCAACTGCTTATCTGAATGTGCAATCGGTTAACGATGCACCCGTCATCGAAGACATATGGTATGGCCGACCAATTTACGGAGCCACGGTGCAAAACGTTTACGGCGTGGATGAAAGC
>NZ_JBFUGX010001111.1:0-828 GCF_056402675.1 Polaromonas sp. P3_C2
GGCCTGGACAACGCCGAAGCCGCCAAGCGTTTTGGCGCCGAATACGCGCAGGCCCAGGGCGAAATCGAACTCGTGGCCGGCGCCACGCCTGAATTCAACCGCGCCGAATTCCTGGCCGGCAAACAGACGCCCATGTTCTTCGGCTCGGCCATCAACAACTTCGGCGTGCAGGAAGTGCTGGACGCGCTGGTCGACTTGGCGCCCGCGCCTGCCGAGCGCGAAGCCATCCAGCGCGTGGTGCACCCCGAAGAGAAAAAATTCTCCGGCSTGGTGTTCAAGATCCAGGCCAACATGGACCCGGCCCACCGGGACCGCATTGCATTTTTACGTGTGGCCAGCGGCGAGTTCACCCGCGGCATGCGCCTGAAGGTGGTGCGCAGCGGCAAAGAGCTGCGGCCCAACACCGTGGTGAGCTTCATGAGCCAGCGCCGCGAACTGCTCGACACCGCCTTTGCCGGCGACATCATCGGCATTCCCAATCACGGCGTGCTGCAGCTCGGCGACACGCTGACCGAAGGCGAAGCGCTGCAGTTCACCGGCCTGCCCTTCTTTGCGCCTGAAATGTTTCGCGCCGTCGAGGTGGCCGATCCGCTGCGCAGCAAGCAGCTGCGCGCCGGCCTCACGCAGCTCGGTGAAGAAGGCGCGATCCAGGTGTTCCGCCCGATTGCCGGCTCATTGCTGCTGCTGGGCGCTGTCGGCCAGCTGCAGTTTGAAGTGGTGGCTCACCGCCTGGAACATGAGTACGGCGTCAAGGCCCGCATCATGGGCAGCAACTTCAACCTGGCCCGCTGGGTGACGTCCGAGGACCCGAACGAACTGAAGAAATTC
>NZ_JBFUGX010001112.1:0-828 GCF_056402675.1 Polaromonas sp. P3_C2
ACCCAGGCCTTCAGCGTGGCAAAGGCCTGCTCATTGGCCGCGTCGATCTCGGCGCCGCCTGCCATGTCACCGCCGCGCCGCAGCGTGTGCAGCAGCCGTGCCTGGTCAGGGTGTTGCAGCACCCACTGGATGTACGCGCGCATCAGGCCCTTGACGCCGGCCTGGGCCGAGGCCTTGCCGCTGATGGGCTGCATCAGCGCCGCATGGAAATCGCGCAGCGTGTGCGCATACAGCGCATCGGCCAGCTGTGCCTTGGTGGGAAAGTGGTGGTACAGGCTGCCGTTGCTCACGCCCGCCTCCTGGCGCACCATGTCCATCGACGCGGCCGTGAAGCCATGCGCCAGGAACACCTTGGTGGCGGCGTCCAGCAGGCGGTCCCGGGTAGAGAGGGCGGCAGCGGCAGGGGGTGTGGCAGAACTCATGACTAGAGTATTACTCTAGATTAATACTCTGTCAACTTCCCGGCGGCCGCAAGGCAACCGGCGGCCCAAGCCGCAGGAAACCTGCGCGCAAATTGGCGACAATACAAAACAGAAAGCGAGACCCCCATGCCATTGCAATTTGCCGACCGCCTCAACAACGTTGAAACCTCCGCCATCCGCGAACTTTTCAAACTGCTGGGCAAGCCCGGCATCGTCAGCTTTGCCGGCGGTTTTCCGGACCCCGCCATGTTCGACGTGGCCGGCATCCAGGAGGCCAGCAACAAGGCCCTGAACGAAGAACCCGGCGGCACGCTGCAATACGGCGCCACCGAAGGCTACGGCCCGCTGCGCGAACAGCTCAGCGCCTTCATGGCCACCAAGGGCGCCAAAGACGTCGCCCCCGAAA
>NZ_JBFUGX010001113.1:0-826 GCF_056402675.1 Polaromonas sp. P3_C2
GGATAACTCCGGTGACCCTGAAATCCGACATCACTTGATTGAGGCGACACGCGTCGCAATTGCAGCATGACAGCACCCTGCAATATCATCACGATTTGCGCTCGCGGAGGCAGCAAGGGGCTGGTACGCAAAAACGTATTGCCTTTCGCGGGCAAGCCGCTCATCGCCCATACGATAGGCCAGGCCCTTGCCTGCAAGGGAGTAGCCGGCGTCTATGTATCCACTGACGACGATGAGATTGCCGAGGTTGCACTGCAATACGGAGCACTGGTGCCTTACCGCCGGCCTGCGGCGCTCGCCAGCGATACAGCTGCCAAGATTCCGGCGATTGAGCATTTGGTATGTCTGCTTGAGGGTCAGGGCCAGATTATCGGAAGTGTGATGGATCTACAGCCCACTTCGCCACTACGCACAGTTGACGATCTGAACGCTGCGCTGGCGCTGGGGAGCAATGAGGATCTGGTGGTGAGTGTGACGGAACCTTCCCACAGTCCTTATTACACTCTTGTAGAGCAAACGCCTGCCGGCCTGCTGCAGTTGAGCAAGCCAGCTACATTTGTGCGCAGGCAGGACGCACCTACAGTATGGGGACTGAACGGTTCCATCTATGTCTGGAGCCGAGCCGCACTTCGCAAGGCATCGGCGGAAGGCTTCTGGAGTGTGCAGGCCAGACCTTATGCCATGCCGCGCAGTCGTTCTGTAGACATAGATAACCAAGAAGACTTTGAATGGGCAGAATGGCTGTTTCTCCGGCAATATGAGCAGGAAAGGTAACGACGTGACTGGAAAACGGGTTTTTATCATCGCCGAAGGCGGTGTCAATCAC
>NZ_JBFUGX010001114.1:0-822 GCF_056402675.1 Polaromonas sp. P3_C2
CCCGACACCAGGGTGTTGGCCATCACAACGGCCAAACGCCCGCCACCTGGTGCGTGGCCAGGTGAGCTGCCTACATCAGCATCGTGTTGCGAATGAGGCCGACGGCCAGGCCTTCCAGTTCGAAAGGCTCGCCGGGCTCGACCACAATGGTTTTAAAGTCCGGGTTTTCGGGCAGAAGTTCGATCAGGTGCTTGTTGCGACGAAAGCGCTTGACGGTCACTTCATCACCCAGCCGGGCCACGACAATTTGACCATTCTTGGCTTCCTTGGATTGCTTGACGGCCAGCAGGTCGCCATCCATGATGCCTGCGTCCCGCATGCTCATGCCGCGGACCTTGAGCAGGTAGTCGGGCTGGCGCTGAAACAGGCTGCTTTCAAAATAATAGGTTTGCTCGACATGTTCCTGCGCGAGAATCGGGCTGCCAGCAGCAACCCGCCCCACCAGAGGTAGGGCGAGTTGGGCCAGGCTTTGCAACGGCAGGGAAAACTGTTTGATTCTGGATTCGTTCAGGCTGCGAAGGGCGTCATTGCGCAAACGTATGCCGCGTGAGGTCCCGCTGACCAGCTCGATGACGCCTTTGCGGGCCAGCGCCTGCAAGTGCTCCTCGGCGGCATTGGCAGAGCGAAAGCCAAGCTCAGCGGCGATTTCAGCACGGGTGGGCGGGGCGCCCGTGCGCGCGATGGCGCTCTGGATCAATTCCAGAATTTGCTGCTGGCGCGCAGTGAGCTTGGGAGCCTCAGAGGGAAAATGCGAAAAGTTATCGAGTGTGCTCATCACTGTTGCTCCTTGAATCACTGCTTCAGCCCGCTTGCGTATTGCCT
>NZ_JBFUGX010001115.1:0-821 GCF_056402675.1 Polaromonas sp. P3_C2
CGTCGAAACCAATGCAGCCCCAGGAGGCCTAGTTTACGCCATTCGCAGCAAATTCAAGAGGGCGCCGGGCGCGGCGATGGTGGCATCGGCTTTCCAGTCCCCGGTATCGGCGGTTTTGCCGAGGTAGCCGTAGGCCGCGGCCACCGTGGGCATGCCCGCAGCCCGTCCTGCGAGGATGTCGCGCTCGTCATCGCCGACATAAATGCAGCGCCCGGGGGCAAGCTCGAGCTGGCGTGCCGCTTCCAGCAAGGGAGCCGGATGGGGTTTGGCATGCGGCGTGGTGTCGCCACTGATGATGGTTTTCGCTGTATTGAACAAAGGCATGGCCTTGGTCAGCGGAATGGTGAAGCGGGCGGACTTGTTGGTCACCACGCCCCATTTGAGGCCCATCTGGTCGATGCGGGCGATCAGATCCACCACACCCTCAAATACGGAGGTGTTTTCGGTCATGCGCGATTCGTAGTTGCTGAAAAACTCCTCCCGGAGCTCACCAAAGCCGGCGTCTTCCGGCGTCAACCCAAAGGCCACGGCAATCATGCCGCGCGCACCCGCTCCGGCCAGGGGACGGTAAAGCGCAAGGGGCAGCGATTCCAGGCCACGGTCGGTGCGCATTTTGTCGGCCGCAGCGCCCAGATCAGGGGCACTGTCAATCAGGGTGCCGTCGAGGTCGAACAGCACGGCATCGGTGTCTTGGAACATGTAGCGGGAATATAGGTAAAAGCGAAACTCAGCTCTTTTGCGTGGCCAGCAGGTAATTCACGCTGGTGTCAGCACTGAGCCAATAGTGACGTGTCAGGGGGTTGTATTCCATGCCCCGGGTT
>NZ_JBFUGX010001116.1:0-820 GCF_056402675.1 Polaromonas sp. P3_C2
CGACTGTGACGGCGCCCTCGAAAGCCAGGCCCCGCTTGCCGTAGTGACCTGCGCCATGACCGAGCTGGCCGAGCTGGCCCTGGATGTCGCCATGCGCGAGTCGGGAGCCGAACTTGACGGGCTGCATGGCGCACCGCAAGGCCCCGACGGGGAGCGTGCCCGGATGTGGGTTGTGGGCATGGGCAAGCTGGGTGCGCGTGAACTCAACGTTTCCAGCGACATCGACCTCATCTATGTCTACGACCACGACGGCGAAACCCGGGGGCGCAGCGATGGCCGCGGGCAGATATCCAACCACGAGTACTTCGCGCACCAGGTCAAAGCCGTCTTCAGCCTGATTGGTGATGCCACGGAGCATGGTTTTGTGTTTCGGGTGGACCTGGCGCTCCGGCCCAACGGAAGCTCCGGGCCGGCGGCCACTTCACTGAGCGCGCTTGAGGAGTATTTCCAAGCACAGGGTCGTGAATGGGAACGCTTTGCCTGGCTCAAGAGCCGGGTGGTGGCGCCGCTTGAATGCGTGCAGGACGGCYCGGCGCAGGCCCTGCGCGGCTCCGTGCTGCCCTTCGTGTTCAGGCGCTACCTTGACTACAACGTCTTCGATGCGCTGCGCACCTTGCACCGGCAAATCCGCGAGCATGCCGCCAAGCGCTGCGCCGGCCACCCGGAGCGGGCCAACGACGTGAAGATGTCGCGCGGCGGCATTCGCGAAATTGAATTCACCGTGCAATTGCTCCAGGTGGTGCGCGGCGGACAGTTTCCCGAGCTGCGCACCCGTCCCACGGTAGACGCCTTGCAGCGCGTGGCACGCGCGGGCCTGATG
>NZ_JBFUGX010001117.1:0-818 GCF_056402675.1 Polaromonas sp. P3_C2
GCCTGGACGTCCGTGACGCTGCGCTGCTGCCCATGCGCGAACTGCACAAGCTCACGCAGCAGCCGGTCAACCTGAGCATGCGCCAGKGCGACGAAATCGTGTACGTGGAGCGCGCCTACAGTGAACGCTCCGGCATGCAGGTGGTGCGGGCCATCGGGGGCCGTGCGCCGCTGCATCTAACGTCTGTGGGCAAACTGTTCCTCGCGTTTGACGACCCGCAGCGCCTGCGCACCTACGCGACACGCACCGGCCTGCCGGGGCAGACACGCAACAGCATCACGCAGCTGCCAATTCTGGAGCGCGAGCTTTCCAAAGCACGCCAATACGGCATCGCGCGCGACAACGAAGAACTGGAGTTGGGAGTGCGCTGCATGGCTGCAGGTATTTACGATGACCAGAACCAGCTGGTAGCGGGCTTGTCGATTTCGGCCCCGGCTGACCGGCTGGACGAACACTGGCTGCCCAAGTTGCAGGCGACTGCGAATGAGATTTCAGCCGCGCTGGGTTACAAACCCAGGTAAAAGAGGCTACAGCCCAATCAGATTGGACGCGAGCAGCTATAAATAAGATAGCAGGTTGCGCACCTCGGGAAGGCTTAGCCGTTCACCTGCTTGATAGAGGTGCTGACATTCACCTTGGGTTCGGCCACCGGATTCGACTCCACCCAGCGGCGTACGCGCTCGGCATCACCCAGACGGCTCAGCTTGCCGGCGGAATCCAGAAACACCATGATCAGTTTGCGGCCCGCGATTTTGGTCTGCATGACCAGGCACTGGCCAGCTTCAGAGATGTAGCCGGTTTTTTGCAGGCCGATATCC
>NZ_JBFUGX010001118.1:0-817 GCF_056402675.1 Polaromonas sp. P3_C2
CGGCAATACCCAGTGAAAAGCTTCGCCCCCGCCAACCGCTGGTAGCGACGCCGCGAACTGGAAGCGCGCTGGAAACCTCGAATTGCCCGTCGGTATGAACACCGGCCAATACCTCGTTTGCATCAAGGCGTGCCAGATCCGCATACAGGCCGATCCGCACCGATTGCGCCGGCGCCAAATGCAGGGCAATGTCGCCGCCGTTGTTGACCCAAGCGCGGTCTACTCCGCTATTGACGTAGCAGGCAACCAACTCCTGCGCGACCGCACCCGCCACGGCCGCCATCGGGGTGATGAAATCGCGCCGGTAGGGGCGGCATGCATTCCACATGCGCCGGGCAACGACCCCCTGCAGATAACACTCATCCAGTACGGGCTGCCGCAAGAGGGGAAGTTCCTCAACCAGCTCGCCGAGGATACCGCTGAAACGCTCCCAAGCTTTGGCATGAGCAGCCTCAACCGCAACCGGCCTTCCATAGGCGCCAATGATGATGTCCATCGGCCCGTGCTGGAAATGCCAGCGCCCATCGGGAAGTTGCATGCGTTGAGGGTTCATACGCAAGCGCCTCAGCCCAGCAAGGGGGGACGCGCCAGAGGCCAAGGATTGGCAGAAGGCAGCCTGGCCCATTCCAGGGCGACAGGCGCACCTTCGTTGTGCCAGGCACCGCGACGCAACACATCCTCCAGCGTACGCACATAGTCCATGTGCCCGCCCAGCGCGCGATAGTCGTCAAGCTTCATGCTGAATTCAATGGGAGCCACGATGGCCGGTGTGGGAACGGTTCCGAAACTGTTGTCCGGCATCCGCATGACATCGGCC
>NZ_JBFUGX010001119.1:0-814 GCF_056402675.1 Polaromonas sp. P3_C2
GGACAAACGCATCGCCCTCGGGGCGCAGAACGTTATTTGCGGCTATCTCGCATCGCACGGCGACCCGAAGGCCGCACGTGAAGCCGTCATACGCCGCCGCTACACGCACAGGAGGCTGACGCCGCTGTATGAGCAGTTGTGGGAGGCCCTTCTGTGCCGCCCTGTACGCGCCATCGCACCCGGTGCGGTGCCGCTTCTGGCGGAGGTGCTGGCGGGTGAACCACTGACCGACGGCTGCTGGGCGGTGCAGCTGGACCTGCCCGACGCGGCGAACCTTTCCCACACCGTGAATATCCTCGTGGTGCGGATTGACCATGAGCAAGCCCATAAAACCGGCCTTGGCGAAGACGATCTTCGCGCGCGCTACCAGAACTACCTTCAGGCCGTCACACCGCCCGACCAGCTGGCGATGGTGAACACGGTCTATACCTCCGAGGCGCTCAATCCACGCCTGCTCAAGCAACTGCAGGCCGTTCCCGGCAGCGTCGTCATCGCGCCGGCCAGGCCCCTGAATCTGGATATCATCCGGATTGATTCCATCTGAACACCATGAAAATCCGCATGATCTTCGCCCGCGCCGCCAATGGCGTGATAGGCCGCGACAACACCATCCCCTGGCGCCTGCCGGAAGACATGGCGCGCTTAAAGCGCCTGACCACCGGCTGGCCGGTCATCATGGGCCGCAAGACCTGGGATTCGCTGCCGGTGAAATTCCGGCCGCTGCCGGGCCGCGCCAACATCGTCATCACGCGGCAGCCTGATTGGAAAGACACCGGTGCCTCGACGGCCGCGAGCCTGGCCGACGCGTTGGCGC
>NZ_JBFUGX010001120.1:0-813 GCF_056402675.1 Polaromonas sp. P3_C2
CTGATACCGCCCAAGAGTTCATATCGACGGCGGTGTTTGGCACCTCGATGTCGGCTCATCTCATCCTGGGGCTGTAGCCGGTCCCAAGGGTATGGCTGTTCGCCATTTAAAGAGGTACGTGAGCTGGGTTTAAAACGTCGTGAGACAGTTTGGTCCCTATCTTCCGTGGGCGCTGCAGATTTGAGGAAGCCTGCTCCTAGTACGAGAGGACCGGAGTGGACGAACCTCTGGTGTATCGGTTGTCACGCCAGTGGCATTGCCGAGTAGCTAAGTTCGGAAGAGATAACCGCTGAAAGCATCTAAGCGGGAAACTCGTTTCAAGATTAGATCTGCCGGGGCCTTGAGCCCCCTAAAGAGTCGTTCAAGACCAGGACGTTGATAGGTCAGGTGTGGAAGCGCAGTAATGCGTTAAGCTAACTGATACTAATTGCTCGTGCGGCTTGACCCTATAACTTTGATTAATTCGAAGTTGTTATGCCAAGTTGACGCATTCAAAAAGCATAGCTCAGCAGCTGTGCGAATCTAAATACAAGCTGATTTACTCTATGAATTCGATGGATTGTTCTTTGGACAATCTGTCAACAAGTTATGCCTGATGACCATAGCAAGTTGGTACCACTCCTTCCCATCCCGAACAGGACAGTGAAACGACTTAGCGCCGATGATAGTGCGGATTCCCGTGTGAAAGTAGGACATCGTCAGGCTCTTACAGCAAGGAACGCCCGGTTGATTTTTTTTCAACCGGGCGTTTTCTTTTGTGCGCTTGGTTATTGACCAGGCCACAGAGTTTAAAAAGCCCGCATGAATTCATGC
>NZ_JBFUGX010001121.1:0-812 GCF_056402675.1 Polaromonas sp. P3_C2
TTGCAAGGGGGCGGCGCCTGCGGTCTGGCAAAGCCAGTCCCGCGGCACCCTTGGTTGTGCCCACAGAACTCTTCAACCAAGCATGAGCCGTGGAACTGGCTTTGCCAGGCCACAGGCGGGCGGCCCCCTCGGGGGGCAGGGAACTACACGAAGTGAGTGACCGTGGGGGCTACAGCCTGACAGTTCCAACACTGCTCAAACCCGCCCTCGACGATTTCGCCACAGACGCACAGCCATCGCCRCTGCGGCATGTTCTGCAGGTTGTCGAGCAACTCCCGTGCGCGGTGTTCTTCTTCGTGGTGGGTGAGCCAGACTTCGGGCTGGCACTGGTCGGGTGGGAGTTCCCCGGCGACGCTGCCCAGAAAATAGCGCTGCACGCTGGCGGCAATACCGGCCTGCTGCAACACGTCGACCCACAGCGCCGCGATGGCGATATTGGGGGCACGCGTCAGTCTGAGCATGCCGTCAGTGTAGCGACATCACTATCAAATTCATAGCTGCTTGCGCTTGCCATATATGGGCCGCAAGCCCAAAAGGCCTAGATTTTTGGCATGGCGACCGGGGCGGGCGCCGCATCATTCTGCACATCCTTGTCCCGGTTCTCAAGGGCGCGGTCAGCGTAGCGGCCAAACCGCCAGGCAGTTGCTTCCTGCGTGATGCGCCGCCAGGTACCACGCTTCTCGGCGGGCGTCATCTCGGGCCAGTGCTGCACTTCGTCAAACGTGCGGCCGCAGCCCTTGCACAGGGCGTCCCCCTGGCTGGTTGAGCAAATGGCAATGCAGGG
This sequence comes from Polaromonas sp. P3_C2, assembly GCF_056402675.1. Classification (NCBI taxonomy): domain Bacteria; kingdom Pseudomonadati; phylum Pseudomonadota; class Betaproteobacteria; order Burkholderiales; family Comamonadaceae; genus Polaromonas; species Polaromonas sp. P3_C2. Next base: position 785 of record NZ_JBFUGX010001121.1, read on the forward strand.
CGTGTCGGCTGTCGTGTCGTACCAGGTC
>NZ_JBFUGX010001122.1:0-807 GCF_056402675.1 Polaromonas sp. P3_C2
CGGCTATACCCTGCTGTTGAACCATATCGGGATGGCGACAGCCCCTGCGCTATACCGCCGCCTCGGTTTCAACCCGGAGACGGACTTCGAACCTTTGGGCATCATGGCTGAATCGCCACTGATGCTGGTGACGCGCCCACAGATAGCTACGGGCTCAGCGGTTGAGCTGGTGCGGTGGATAGCCACGCAACCACAGGTCAAGCTTGCCAACGGCGGCATTGGGTCGGCGTCGCATCTGTGCGGCCTTCTCCTGCAGTCTTCGCTGGGCATCGGCATGACCACCGTTCCCTATCGCGGGACCGCACCGGCGTTGGCGGATTTACTGGGAGGCCATGTAGACCTGATGTGCGATTTGACAGCCAATGTGCTCCCTCATGTATTTAGCGGAAAAACCAGGCCCGTCGGCGTGACATCAGCCAAGCCACTCACCGTTCCCGGCGCCTCGGCGATCCCGACGCTCGAGAAATTCGGGATTCCCTCCGTCCGGCTTGGCGTCTGGTACGGCTTGTATGCGCCGAAGAACACGCCWCAGGCGGTACAAACCAGAATCAACGCTGCATTGCTGGGCGCAATCCAGACGGACGCATTCAAACGGGCACAGCTCGCTTCAGGAATCGATGTGGTTCGGGATGCGCGCAACACACCCGCGGGTCATCGCGAATACTTGCACAGCGAAATTGCACGCTGGACGCCGGTGATCAAGGCGGCGGGGGCCTACGCGGACTAGGGCTGCCCGGAAACGTAATCCATAAATCCCGATTGTTTTTCCGATCATCGGGAACGCCTGCTTGTCGGTCCATACAACCG
>NZ_JBFUGX010001123.1:0-802 GCF_056402675.1 Polaromonas sp. P3_C2
GATGCAGGCCAGCACGCCCAGGCCGCTCAAGCCTTTGGACATGGCGCGGGCGCCTTCAAGCGGCTGGTACAGGTCGCGCACGATGGCGCGCGCGCACATCACTGCAGCGCCCATGGCGGCGCCCTGCACGATGCGCCAGGTGATCAGCAGTGTCATCGACGATGCGAGCGTGCTGCCGACGGAAGCGAGGGTGTAGGCGCACAGGCCCCAGAGCAGGATGGGACGGCGGCCGAAGCGGTCCGACAGCGGGCCCCAGATCAGCTGGGAGGTACCGAAGGCCAGCAGCAGGGCGCTGAGCGTGAGCTGCGCCTGCGACATCGGCGCGCCGAAACCTTCAGTCAGGGAGGGGAGGGCGGGCAGGTAGAGGTCGGTCGTGACCGGCTGGATGCCCAGCAGCATCGACAGGACCAGCACCACCATGCCGGGCGACATGGCAGGCGCCGCGGTCTTCGAAACAGGAACATCCATTGAGCTGAGCGTATCAGACAAAACGCCTGCTGCATCGCGGTACTGGCATGGCCCGAGGGGCCGTTTCCAGAATCAATTCAGGACCCGGAAGAAGGGGGCAGAGGGAGCAGGCGGTCCAGGCCGGTGATTTTTGCGTGCTGCAGCAGCATGATGGTCTTGGCGTCTTCAATGGCGCCGCTGCGCACCATGGCCAGCGCTTCTTCCAGTTGCAGCTCGATCACCTCGATGTCTTCACCTTCATGGGCGATGCCGCCGCCTTCTCCTGCCCGGTCTGAACTTTCGTAGGAGGCTACGAAGAAATGCAACTTTTCAGTGACCGAACCCGGGCTCATGT
>NZ_JBFUGX010001124.1:0-802 GCF_056402675.1 Polaromonas sp. P3_C2
GTTCCGCGACGAGCATTGGCAATTTTTTGACCTGCTCGATGCCAAGTGCACCTGACATTTCGAGTGGCCGTACGTTGTAGCCGGGCAGGACGAACCGGAACGACTCTTTGAACGGATCGTCGCTTTTTTCGCCACAGACACGGTTGAACTTCGGAAGGTTCCGGGTCCAGCCGTGCGCGCGCAGCGACAGCAAAATGTGGTGCAACTCCTCGTCGTCGGTGCTGATCAGGCCACCTTCCATCGTCGAGATGTGATGTGAAAAGAACGAGCTGTAGCTGCCCATCAGGCCGAAAGTGCCGGCTTGCTTGCCTTCGAAGGTTGCGCCGAGCGACTCGCAGTTGTCTTCGATCAGCGAGATCTTCTTGTCGCCGATGATGGATTTGATGCGCGCGAAGTTGTTCGGATTGCCGAGCAGGTTGACGGCCATGATCAGGCGGGTGTTGCCGGTGACGGCCTTTTCCAGTGCATCGAGGTCGTAGTTCAAGGTTTCGAGATCGATATCAACGAATTTGATCTTCAGGCCGTACTGGTATAGCGGGTAATAGGTTGTGCTCCAGGACACGGCGGGAACGATCACTTCGTCGCCCGGCTTGAGTGCAATCGCGTCGTTCTTGGAATAAAAAAGCGCCGCGACCATTAACAGGTTGGCCGACGAACCGGAATTCACCATCACGCAATGTTTGACACCGAGGTAGCTTGCGAATTGTTTTTCGAATTCGAACACCTTGGGTCCCATGGTGAACATGCCTGAGGTGATGACCTCTTGCAGTGCAGCGTATTCGGCTTGGTCCCAGGTGGCAGT
>NZ_JBFUGX010001125.1:0-801 GCF_056402675.1 Polaromonas sp. P3_C2
AGTCAGTCATTCAATATCAGCAAGCTCAATTTAACTGGGTAGCTGACACCCTCGACTAAGTTACGCAAACGCCCACCGGCAAAGCAAACGAGTTCGCAATCGCCAATGCGAAGAATCACTTCTTCATCAACAATTTCACTTAGTTTTTCAAGTCGAACCATTTGCACGGTCGTAGCCTTCATAAATATATTTGATTATTTTGTATATGGGAATTTCCAACCATTTTGCGGCAATGGCCCCACAGTATCAGTACGAAAGGCCTTGAGCTTGCTCTGAGAGCTATCACCAAGCAAATCAAATAACTCTGTCCGTGGCTTGGTATGAATTGTAGTAATGAACCCATCCGCATCCGTCCCAACAAATCCGAACAATGACTCGCCAGTCTTCTGCCGGTTTCTCATAAATGAGACGTAGCCCGTTCTCACTTCGTTCGCTGGCTCATAGAAATAGCTAACTTGTTGTCCGTTTTGCATTATGTCCTGCCCGACTCTCAGATAGTCGTCAGCATTGCCGATGCGGGAAGTGTTGCGGGAGAGAAACTCTGATCCATGCTTTTCAAAGTGCTCAATGAGTTTCGCCTCACTCCTGAAACTTGCGCCCCCCATATTCGCCCCAAAGGAAGGCGAAATCCCATCCATCGCTGCCATGCTCGGCAAGTCCCTGGCACCCCCAGACCGGAACACAGCGTTCAATTCAGTATAGAGCTCTGAACGAAAGAGCCAAGCCACCTTCTTTGCGCCACCAACGGCGGCAACGCTCACCACAACCTCGGCCCCATGCCAAGCAGCGTCCCTATAGTTC
>NZ_JBFUGX010001126.1:0-800 GCF_056402675.1 Polaromonas sp. P3_C2
GCGCAGGCTCCTGCCTGCCATGCAGCGCGCCGGAGCCCTGCGCTTTTGGCTGTCGCGGCTGTGGGACTTGCATTTGCCCCGTGAAGCTGCAGTGCTCAAGCCCCACGACCCCAGCCATTTCGAGCGTGTCCTGCGCGAGCGGCTCACACACCCTTACGTCCTCTAGCCCAAGCCACCCGCGGGCCTGATGACCCTTCGGCCAAGGCCTGTTTGAGGGCCTGCGCCAAGCGTCGCTGCTTTCAGGCAAACTGCCCTCCTGCAATATCCCGGTCTCGTCCGGCCCCATTTCCCGCTGAAGACCATGAAACTTAATATTGTTCCCGCAAGCACCGGCATAACCTGGGTCAGGTTGGGCATCAAGACTTTCATGCAGCAGCCCCTGGCCATGTCGGGCCTGTTTTTCCTGTACCTGGCCGCAGTCACGGTGCTTTCCTTGCTGCCGTTTTTCGGACTGATCCTGGCACTGATGATTGTTCCCGCTGCCATGCTGGGCCTGATGGCCGCCACACAGGAAGCCGTGAAGGGAAAATTTCCCATGCCCACGGTGCTTCTCAGCGCTTTTCGCGCGGGACGCGAGCGTTTGGGCGCGATGCTTGTCCTTGGTGCGATCTATACGGCGTTCTGCGTGCTGATCAACTGGATCGTACCGATGCTGGTGGACCCCCCCGTTGCCGCCGACGCGAGCCGCGAGGCGATGATGACGCCGCAGTTCCAGCTGGCCATGGCCAAGAACATGTCGGTGTCCCTGCTGCTGTACCTGCCCGTGCTGCTGCTGTTCTGGCATGCACCCGCCCTGGTTC
>NZ_JBFUGX010001127.1:0-791 GCF_056402675.1 Polaromonas sp. P3_C2
TCGCCATATCAACCCACGCGGCGAGCTACGGAAGGAAGAGGGCTTAGAACGTCCAACTAAATACAAAGAACTGGATGGTGGTCAATGTCGGGCCAGAAGCCTGAGGTGTGTTTTATCCCACTACCTCTACAGTCAAGCTAAACACCGTCTGCACCAAACCGTTCTCGATGTATTGAAAATCCCCCACATTCTCAGTGACCAAAATAGCAACAGGATCAAAGTCGACGCAGGTGGCGGCTATGACGGCATCAGGTAATTTTAGTTTTCCGCCATTGGGGCCCGCAGGTGCTCCCCCAAGAGCAGCAGCCCTGCGCAAAGCTTCTGCTCTAAGGCTCGCAGCTTTGTCCAGTATCTGCGGAGTCACGTCCACCACCATCAGATTTTCCCTATCGAATTCCAGCTGAAATGCTGCTTCAGCCGCCATTCGGACATTGAGGTCAGGCAAGCGACGCGCAGCGACCATGCATTCGGCAATGCAGATACCGCTGGTTGCCATTGCCGCCCCCGGATACTTCATGCGCAGCGCCGCAAGTTGTGCCCTTACTTTTCCGGATTTAGCGGCATCCCCTAAAACGAGATGACTCCAGACATTGGTGTCAAAAAGCAAAACATGGCTCATGCTTTGCCTCTAGACGGAGGGATATCGCGTGCACTCCATGATTCGCGCTCGTGTCGTAAAAACTCATTGAGCGCTGTAGAGTCAGCCCCCTCTAGAGATGGTCTCTCAGCATTCAAAAGACTGTCCCATCCAGCCTCGAGCTCCAGCAAGTCGCGGCCAGTTGAGATGGCCT
>NZ_JBFUGX010001128.1:0-789 GCF_056402675.1 Polaromonas sp. P3_C2
CGCCCGGCTGGGGTTATTACGCCAATGCCTCGCGCAAATTCGGCCTGATGCCGCAGTCGGGCAGCGATTTTGCGACGGCCCCGGAGATGTCCGCCCACTTTGGCCGGGCGCTGGCCAGGCAGGTGAAAGAAGCCCTTGCGGCAACCGGCACCACGGAAATCTGGGAATTCGGCGCCGGCTCGGGCGCCCTGGCGCACCAGTTGCTGGATGCGCTGGGCGACTCTGTCACGCAGTACCGCGTCGTCGATTTGTCGGGCAGCCTGCGCGAGCGCCAGCAGGAACGGTTGCAGGCTTTTGCCGGCAAGGTGGACTGGGTAGCGGAGCTCCCGGCGCAGATGCGGGGCGTGGTGGTGGGCAACGAAGTACTGGATGCCATGCCGGTGAAGCTGCTCGCGCGGCTCAACAACACCTGGCATGAGCGCGGCGTGGCCCGCCTTGAGGGAGGATTTGTCCATGCCGACAGCCCGACCGATCTCCGGCCTCCCATTGAAGTGGAAGGCGAACACGATTACGTCACAGAAATCCATCGGCAGGCGGAAGGCTTCATGCGGACACTGGCCGACCGGCTGGACGCCGGCGCTGTGTTCCTGCTCGACTACGGCTTTCCCGAACACGAGTACTACCATCCGCAACGCAGCATGGGCACGCTGATGTGCCACCGTGGCCACCTGGCCGATGCCGATGCGCTGGCGGACGTGGGCGACAAGGACATCACGGCGCATGTCAACTTCACCGGTGTTGCCCTGGCAGGGCAGGAAGCCGGCCTGCAGGTGCTGGGCTACACCAGCC
>NZ_JBFUGX010001129.1:0-786 GCF_056402675.1 Polaromonas sp. P3_C2
GCTCATGACCACCACCGAGGTCGACAACTGGCCCGCCGACGTGCATGGCGTGCAGGGGCCCGACCTGATGCAGCGCTTTCTGGAGCACGCCGAGCGCTTCAAGACCGAGATTATTTTTGACCACATCAACAAGGTCGACTTCAGCAAACGCCCCTTTACCCTGACGGGCGACAGCGGGACTTACACCTGCGACTCGCTGATCATCGCCACCGGTGCCTCCGCCAAGTACCTGGGCCTGGAGTCGGAGACGGCATTCATGGGCCGTGGCGTTTCCGGCTGCGCCACCTGTGACGGCTTCTTCTACCGCGGAGAAGAGGTCTGCGTGGTGGGTGGCGGCAACACCGCTGTCGAAGAGGCACTGTATTTATCCAACATCGCCAGCAAGGTCACGCTGGTACACCGCCGCGACAAATTCAAGGCCGAAGCCATCCTGATCGACAAACTGCACGAAAAAGTGGCCGCAGGCAAGATCGAGCTCAAACTGCACCACACGCTGGAGCAGGTGCTCGGTGACGCTTCAGGGGTGACCGGTGTCCGCCTGAAGTGCACAAACAGCGATGCCTCGCAGGACATCACCCTCAAAGGCTGTTTTATCGCGATCGGCCATCAGCCGAACACAGACATCTTTGCAGGGCAGCTGGAAATGAAAGACGGCTACATCATCACCAAAACCGGCCTGCAGGGGTTTGCCACCATGACCAGCGTTCCAGGCGTCTTCGCTGCCGGCGATGTGCAGGACCATGTTTACCGTCAGGCGATTACCAGCGCCGGAACAGGCTGCATGGC
>NZ_JBFUGX010001130.1:0-785 GCF_056402675.1 Polaromonas sp. P3_C2
CGCATGGCGAGTGCAGTGGGCATGGAAGTTTTGGGCTTTGACCCTTACGCCAAAGAGCTGCCGGAATTCATGACACGGGTCGAGCTCGAAACGCTTTGGCAAAACGCCGACGTGATTTCGCTGCATTGCCCGCTGACGGACGAGAACCGCAACCTGCTGAATGGCACCACGCTGGCAAAGTGCAAGAGGGGTGTGATCATCGTCAACACGGCGCGCGGGGGGCTGGTGGATGAAGCCGCTTTGCTCGAAGCCCTTCGTAGCGGGCAAGTCCATTCTGCGGGCCTGGACAGCTTCAGCGTGGAACCCATGGCGCCAGGGCACCCCTTCCAGAACGAGCCGGGTCTCATCCTGAGCCCCCACATCGGCGGTGTCACGAGCAACGCCTACGTGAACATGGGCGTTGCGGCTGCGCGCAACGCGCGAAGCGTGATCGAAGGTGTGACCGCCGAGGCTTTGGCTTAGCTTTCGATCGACGGCTGCCTGGGGCATGCGCCCCAGCCCGGCCAGCGTCTTTCGCTTTTACTGCGGCACCAGGCCGGCGGCTTTCACCAGGTCGGCGTGGATGCGAATCTCTTCTGAAATCACTTGGGCCAGGGGCTTGGCCTCATCGGGTGCCGGCTCCATGCCGATTTCCAGCAGTCTGGTTTTGGCATCGCCTCTCAGAAACGCCTTCGCGGATTTGCTGAGCTTGTCGATCACGGGCTGAGGCGTTTTGGCGGGAACCAGCAGGCCGATCCAGGCCGACAGCACCACATTGTTCACACCGCCTTCGCGCAGTGTGGGAA
>NZ_JBFUGX010001131.1:0-782 GCF_056402675.1 Polaromonas sp. P3_C2
AGCGCAAGCAGCTATCAAAAGCGTAGCAATTATCCGGAGGGCAGCGGTGTTGGGAAGAAGAGTCATGACAATCCCTGGGGCTTTTGAAACCGTCATTGGAACAGTTTTGACGGCTCGATTCCGTCGTACATCCACTTCAGGCCGGCGAAACCCGCGCTCTCGGTGCCGCTCTGGAACATCTGGTTGCGCAATTCGCGTTGAACACCGGCCGCATGGTAAATATCACCGTAAAAACGGGCAGTCAATTGCACGCGGCCAGTGCGCAGGTAGCGCTTTTGCTGGTATTTCTGAAAAGCCTTTGGCACATCGCCGCGGGTAAAGCGCAGCGCTTCACGCAGCACGACGGCGTCTTCAATAGCCTGGCCGGCGCCTTGGGCCAGGTACTGCAGCATCGGGTGGRCGGCGTCGCCCAGCAGGGTCACGCGCCGGTCGGTCCAGTTTTTCACGGGTTCGCGGTCGCACAGCACCCACATCTTCCAGGTCTCGATTTTCCCCAGCAGTTCCTTGACTTGTGGGCAGGCATCGGCGAAACGCTCGTTAAGCTCGGCTGTATCGCCAAAGGTGTTCCAGCCCTCATCGTATTTGTTGCTGTGAAAAACAGCCACCAGGTTGAAGAGTTCGCCGCGGCGCAGTGGGTAGTGAACCAGATGGGTTTTCTCGCCGCCCCAAAGCAGCACATCGTCGCTCCACAGATGAGCCGGAACATCCTCACGCCTGAGCACGGCGCGGTAGGCGATATGCCCCGACACGCGAGGTTTGCCGTCGCCCACCACGGCTTCACG
>NZ_JBFUGX010001132.1:0-780 GCF_056402675.1 Polaromonas sp. P3_C2
GGCCAGTGCCGCTTTTTGTAGGCTACGTTGCGTTCTGCAGCCCCGATTTCAGGCCAACTGTCTTTTCAATTGCCATGGTTTTCTGTATGGCCGCATTTCCCTTTTGGTTGGTGTACAAGTGAAAGGCTTTTTAACTGGTTGTTCCATCGGATCGCCTTCGGCGCCCGCTGAGTGCCAACGTTAAAGCTCAGTAGTGATGCGTATTTACATCGCACTCCTGTTGAACCTGGCACTTGCTGGGGCGGCCACCGCGGCGCCAGCTTGCAAGGCAAAGACCGAAAACTCTTCCGGCTACTTGCGGGCGACAGAAGTGGTTGGAAGCCTTCCGGAATTGAAAGTTTGGTCACGGTCACACGAATTTCCAGTGACCTACGGCATGTCGTGGGACAAGCAGGTGCTCTTGCGCGGTCGGTGTTATTGGTCTGTCTCGGTGTACGCGAATCGCCCAGAACGTTTTGAGATGTGGCACATCTTCTATGTTGATGCGGCGCGCAACTCGGTGATGGTCATGGATCCAGTGAGTGGTGAGCCAATTTCCTTGCGTACCTGGCGTTCGAGGAAGGAGAGTTGATGAAAACCGTGGGCGTGGGCCTTACATGTCGCTCGACACGGAAACATAACTGCAGGTTGCGGCTGCGCCGCGCGGGTTGTGCGCCGGGTCAGCGCGGACGTTAGGCAACGCAAAATCATGGCAGCCTCAGTCGGCCTGAAGCGTTTTACTATCATGTGGTTTTTAGGCAGCCTCGGAACCGTCGCATTTCTTGCCGCATTCACCGCAGC
>NZ_JBFUGX010001133.1:0-780 GCF_056402675.1 Polaromonas sp. P3_C2
CCTCCGCTGTAATCAAGTGATTGACCCGATCGATGACCTCCTGCGCTTCGATCGACACACTGTGCAAATTGATTTTCTCGGTACGCAGCTGGGCGCGCAGGCGCTCCAGCGCCTTGCGGAACGCTGGAAGCTGATGCAATTGATCGCGAGTCACGATGGTGCTGGTTATGACCAACAGCTGAAGCACACCTCTCTTGTTCATCAACGGACGCACCCGCGTCTCGCTATCAACAGAAGCCGCCACCTTTGTCACAGCAGCATCTATGAGCTTCATCACGGACTCGAACGGATCGGCCGGAGGCGCCGGAGGAACTACTGGTCCATCGTCATATTGACGGACCGGGTGAGCTGCAGTCGAGGATTTGATAAAGACATGAATGTCGCCCGGCAGGATCATGAAGCGAAACGCCACCGCTGCCTTGCCGAACTCGTCCTCAAGCTGTTGCCATCCGGCGGGGGGCAATGCGAGGAAGGCTAAGGTCAGCCCGATGGAGTCGACGCAACAACGAAGCTCCCCAACATGCGGTTGCCTCGACTGGGTGTGCCAGATCAGGTCGTCTTCATGATTGAGCATGTCATCCCAGCTACAGCTTGCGGGGGGCCTAGCCAGCATGCGTCGGGCCAGTTTCAATTGATTGTCTGGTGTCATGTCGAACCGGATGCTGAGTTTGTATTTTTGGTTTGAAGCAGTGCTACGGAATTCCAAACAACGGTCATTGAAACAGCACTACTTCACGCTCTAACGTAATGTATACCGCAAGGTCTGCGGTATAACATCGC
>NZ_JBFUGX010001134.1:0-776 GCF_056402675.1 Polaromonas sp. P3_C2
CTCTGAGAGAGATCTATCTGCGGGGTACGCATCCATCTTGCCGCCGAGACAAGAATGGAAACGTAATTCCTTACAAAGCACCGAATGGAGGCGGCTATACATTGGAAGCGTTGTTGGGCATTACCCCTAATGGGAATGCGGAGCCCGACTATCTTGGGTGGGAAATCAAAGCGTTTAGCAGGCAACGAGTCACGCTGATGACGCCGGAACCAAACGGCGGTTGGTACAGAGAAAACGGCGTGAAGGCTTTCGTTGAAAAATATGGTCGCCTTCTAGATGGCGGGGTTAAATACTTTACCGGGCTCCATAAAGTAGGTGTTCCATGCGCAGCCAGCGGTATGACTATGCATCTCAGCGGCTTCGATGCAGGCTCAGGTAAAGTGACCGACGTCAACGGAACAATTTATCTATCCGCTGCCGACGGTGCCAACGCTGCGTCTTGGGGGTTCGCAGAACTGCTGACGCACTGGAATCGAAAACATGCCTTTGCCGCATATGTGCCGTATACGAGCACAAAAGATCCAATTTCATATCAGTATCGCAGTCCGATATTGATGGGCGCGCATACAGATTTTTCAAAGTACCTTCAGGCACTGAGCGTGGGAGCCGTCGTGTTTGATCCAGGCTCTAAGGTAACCAATGCCGGYTCTGCGAATTCGAAGGTCAAGGCTCGTAGCCAATTCCGGATCAACGTGAGTGGCCTGCATACTCTGTATGAAACCTTGACTGCCGAACCACTTTGAACAGTCTAGACATACCTTTGTACTCGTCTAAGG
>NZ_JBFUGX010001135.1:0-773 GCF_056402675.1 Polaromonas sp. P3_C2
TGTCGAGCGCGCCCAGCGGCTCATCGAGCAGCAGCAACTGGGGCCGCTTGGCCAGGCTGCGCGCCAGGGCCACACGCTGCTGCTGGCCGCCCGAGAGCTGGTGCGGCTTGCGTTTGGCAAAGGTCTCCAGCTGGACCAGCTTGAGCATCTCCTGCACACGCGCCTCGATCTCACCCTTGGGCATGCCTTCGCGCTTGAGTCCGAAGGCAATGTTGTCCCACACCGTCAGATGGGGAAAGAGCGCGTACGACTGGAACATCATGTTGATGGGCCGTTCGTAAGGCGGAAAAGAGGCGATGTCCACACCGTCCAGGATCACCGAGCCTTCGGTCGGTTTTTCAAAACCCGCCAGCATGCGCAGCAAGGTCGACTTGCCGCAACCCGAGCTCCCGAGCAGCGCGAAGATTTCACCCTTGTGAATCGACAGGGACACATCGTCCACCGCCGCCACACCATCAAAGCGCTTGACCAGCTGCTCAGTCCGCAAAAATCCGTCACCGGCCGGGAGGGGTAGATTCATGAACAGGGGTTCTCACCAAGAAAAAAGCTGCGCACACAAAGCATTGCATGCACAGCCGGGTTCACACTGAAATCAGCGCTTGCCAGAGATCAGTAAAACGTCACTTGCCTTTTTTGAAGGCAGTGAACACGTTGCTCATGGATTCACGCGCTTCGTTGCTGAAGCTGGCCGGAGACACCATTTTCTTCAGGTTGTCCGCATCGGGGAATACCGCCTTGTCCTTGGCAATCTCGGGCTTGACGCTGGCCAGGCT
>NZ_JBFUGX010001136.1:0-769 GCF_056402675.1 Polaromonas sp. P3_C2
GTCGTAGACTGACTGGTCGCCGTGCGGATGGTACTTGCCGATCACATCGCCGACGATACGCGCTGACTTTTTGTAAGGGCGGTTCCAGTCGTTGTTCAGCTCGTGCATGGCAAAAAGCACGCGCCGGTGTACCGGCTTGAGGCCATCCCTTGCATCAGGCAGGGCCCGCCCAACGATCACGCTCATTGCGTAATCGAGGTAGCTTCGCCGCATTTCCTCTTCAAGACTGATGGGCAGGGTTTCTTTTGCGAACTGGGTCATGAGCGGCCTGGTTGGGATTTCGAGATTCTTGAAGGAAACCGCTGATTTTAAGGCCGGAGTTTAAAGCGATGGCCTGTGGCGGGACAGCAACAAATGCTGAAGAATCTTAAGTCTGTGTCAGACGAAGCCGATAGCGTGCTTGAAGGTTCAGACAGGTGTGGCACAATCGATGTAACGCTTTGAGTGATGGTCACTCACGGCGTGTAAATTACTAATCGCAGCCAGTCTGCGGCTTTTCTCTAGAGGAGAACCATGAAGAAACTCAACAAAGTGGCAATGTTGTTTGCTTCCGCAGCGCTTGTTACCGCCGCTGGTGCACAAACTATCGACAACTGGAAAAACGGTTCCAACGAACTGGTCTGGAAAAACGGTACCAACGAACTGTGCTGGCGTGACGCCAACTGGACGCCTGCTACTGCAGCGCCTGGTTGCGACGGCGCAATTGCCCCTGCGATGGCTCCTGCTGCTCCTCCGGTTGTTGGTCAAACTGCGACGCCTACTCCTACTC
>NZ_JBFUGX010001137.1:0-764 GCF_056402675.1 Polaromonas sp. P3_C2
CAAGTAGGCGGCCTCTTCGGCGGAAGCCACGATACCGTGGCAGCCTGACTTGCAAGCCAGCGAAGCGAGGCGGAAAACCTGGTCTTTGACTGATGGTGCGAGGCCGATCTCTGGGAGCTCGGCGTCGGAAAGGCTTGTGATGACCGTAAGGCCAAGGACTTTTAGATGGGTGTATGACTCCGCAGCGGTAGCAGCCGCTCGCAGAACAGCCGAACCCGCTGACGCATGGACCGTGACCATTGAAACCCCAAGCTTGCCAGCGGCTTTGACGGCACTGGCTACGGAGTTGGGTATCTCGTGAAGCTTGAGATCGAGGAAGACCTGTTTGCCCGACGACACCAGCTCTCGAACTACCTGCGGTCCAGCCTCTGTGAGCAGCTGAAGGCCGACCTTGTAGTGATCGGCTTCGGGACCGAGCCGATTGACCAATGCCGACGCCTCAGCCGAGGATTCGAAGTCGAGCGCGACGATGACTGGTGATGGCATATGTGAAATGGAGTCTAACGACGGAGGCCAGACGCGGCCGCAGGCCGTCGCCACTGGGTCGATTTGTTAACTGTCTTGCTCTTCACCGGGATCGCACTTTGAAGTTTTCGTCAATGTGGACGGTCGAATCAGACGAGCCACGGTTCGAACAGTCAAAGCCTTGCAATCTGAGTATCGGAAAGCTGTTAAGGCGAACGTTGACGTCCTTGTGCCTCTTGCCCGCGTGGCGTGAATGAATGGCAGTTTTCGTCAAGTAATTGCTGCTGACCCTGTAGTAA
>NZ_JBFUGX010001138.1:0-762 GCF_056402675.1 Polaromonas sp. P3_C2
ATCCTGGGCATGGGGCGCATAGGGCAGGGCATTGCCAAACGCGGTGCCCATGGATTTGGCATGAAGGTGATTTACCACAACCGCTCGCGCCTGGATGCAACGCTGGAAGCAGAATGCAAAGCCAGCTACGTCGGCAAGGAAGAACTGCTCAAGACGGCAGATCACCTGGTGCTGGTACTGCCGTATTCGCCTTCATCCCACCACACCATTGGCGCAGCAGAACTGGCGTTGATGAAGCCCACCGCCAACCTGATCAACATCGCACGCGGCGGTATCGTCGACGATGCCGCACTCGCTGCCGCCTTGAAGAACAAGCATATCGCAGCCGCAGGCCTGGACGTGTTCGAGGGCGAGCCCAAGGTGCATCCTGATTTGTTGACCGTACCCAATGTGGTGTTGACGCCGCATATCGCCAGCGCCACCATTCCCACACGCCTTGCCATGGCCGGGCTGGCTGCCGACAACCTGATCGCATATTTCGGCGGCAAGAAGCCGCTGACCCCGCTCAACCCCGTGGTACTKGCCGGCAAATAAGCAAGAAGAAGGCAGCAAGCGGACAATGAACASATGATGGAATCCTGGCTGATGATTGCCTTGTTGGTGGCCAACCTGCTGTTGCTGGTCTGGCTGCTGTTGCGCAAGCCCGCCGAACCAGCGGATACGGGCCGCATCGAGCTGCTGGCAAACATCGCGGCAGGCCACGACAAACTTGAGCGTGAATTGCGGCGCGAGATCGGCGACAACTCGCGCAGTAGCCGGCAG
>NZ_JBFUGX010001139.1:0-752 GCF_056402675.1 Polaromonas sp. P3_C2
CAGTAGCCGAGGAAGCTCAGCAAGTCGAACTGGCCTTTGAACAAGGGAACCTTGAACCAGACCTCGAACATGAAGAAAAACAGCGCGATCACAACGAAGGAGGTGATCACGCTTTTGATCGGGGAGAATTTCCCCAGGATGATCATGAACAGCGCGATGTATACAGCGGACGCCACGTAGAGGCCAAAAAACTGGACAGCCAGCACATAAACAATGGCAGGAAGCAAAACGGCAAGTACCCGCTTGAGTTGCTCTCTGTCGACAAATACCTCGGTATTCCTGTTCTTGCCGAACAAGGCTTGGTAGAGGGTGCCGAGGCCTGAAATACACAGGATGATGCCGATATAAAACGGGAAGTAGCCTGAACCGGGGCCATCGGTGGTCCAGCCGGACCCCAGGGCCCAACTGCCCTGGATGACCACGGCACCCAGGATGACAATACAGGTGGCTACGATCGCTTCAACAACATAGGTCGCGACGCCCGAGCGGGCTTGCGCGCCGGATTCTTGGTTTGGCTCCATGAGCAACTCCGTTGGATTGAGTGCCCTGTACCAGGGCGAACTTGATTGATTGTGGGGCTGACACTTGGCCAGCCCGCAGGAGAAAACCCGTCGAACGGGTTTTCTTTATCGTTACTTCGCGATGAAGCCGGCTTCCTTCATCAACTCACGATGGCGCTGCTCTGCGCCGCCCAGCCATTTTCCGAACTCGTCGCCGGACATCGACGTCTGGTTGAACGCACCTTTTTCCAT
>NZ_JBFUGX010001140.1:0-750 GCF_056402675.1 Polaromonas sp. P3_C2
CCATCCTTGACCGCAATCACCTTAACCACACCGGCTTCCAACGGCTGTATGACCTTGCTCTTGCCCGACGCACTGATGCGCCCCTGTGCCGTAACCACAATATCCATCGAGACCAGGCAGGCATAAGCCAGCGTCGCAGCCGCCATGGTGCAAATGGCCAGAGTGATCATACGTGCCACTTTGGCAGGAGGCTGTTGCCGCATCGCAATGGCTGCCGTGCTGAACATGACATGTCCAGCTGTGCTTTTGTTCTTCATGCAGCCTCCAGCACCTGATGCGCTTGATACAGCGAGGCGTAGCGACCATTGACGTTCATGAGCTCGCGATGGTTGCCAGTCTCCATAAGACGACCTCGGTCCAGCACCAGAATCCGGTGGGCCATCCGCAAGGTGGACAAGCGGTGCGCAACAATAAATACCGTGCGGCCCTCACAAATACGAGCCATGTTGTCGTGAATAACTCGCTCGCTTTCGTAATCCAGAGCCGCAGTGGCTTCATCGAACAACAGGATTTGCGGGTTACCCACCAACGCACGCGCAATAGCGATACGCGAGCGCTGACCACCCGAGATCTTGCTTCCTCGCTCGCCGATCACCGTGTCATAGCCCTCGGGCAGCTGCAGAATGAATTCATGCGCGCCGGCCAGTCGGGCGCTTTCCATCACAGCGTCCATGGCAATAGCCGGATTACCTAGCGCAATGTTTTCGCGCACGGAACGATTGAACAAGGCCGTATCCTGCCCGACTACGC
>NZ_JBFUGX010001141.1:0-749 GCF_056402675.1 Polaromonas sp. P3_C2
CTTCCAGGCAATTCCCGATGGGAGTTCAGGTGTCGCGGGTTCGGTGTATCAACTCAGCCTTGTCTTTCACCAGATTTGCCGGGCGCCCCGTTTCAAGAAAAACCTTCAGGTCGCACAAGACAATGCTGAACCCTTCGGTGGCGTTAACCACCTGCTCCATGGCGCCCTCGCCCTGAAAGCCCCGGACTTCAACACTGAAAACGGTGAAATCTTTCTGTTCGGCGAGAAAATTCATATCGACGTCCAGCCCGCCTTCCAGCCAGGAGAACGCAATGCGGCGCGGCGCATCGAATGCAGTGACGCGCACACGCTCAGTGGCGCCGGGAACCATGAATTGCCACTCAACTTGAGCACCTTGAGCGAGCGGACCGGCGGTACTTTTCAGCCAGAACTTTGTGATGAGATCAGGTTGGACAAACGCGCTGAAAACCTCCGCTGCGGGGCGTCGAATGGGCATCTTCGCCCCGGCAACCAACTCAGCCATGGGAGCCTCCTTCAATGACTACGCGAGGTGCGCGGATGAGCAGTCTACGCCGCACTTATGGCCGGGCGGTCTTCAATGCTTAACGAAATGTATGCAGCCACATCTGCGGCATAAGCTGGCGTTTGCAATCTACTGTCACGACCAGATAAGGCACCCAGCAGCCACTCGACTTTGACCACCATGAGATTCGATCGCGCTGGCCAATTCCTGTCAGCCTGCTGGACGCGCGCCCCATCTGAATCGCTATCAATTCAATAGCTGCTTG
>NZ_JBFUGX010001142.1:0-747 GCF_056402675.1 Polaromonas sp. P3_C2
TGGCTGAAGACCTGCCGGTAAAGGCATTTCAGGTTAGTCTCAGTTTCTCGGCGATCTTGTCGTTAGATGGGACCTCGGAGTTTTCGTCCTATGCCTGCAAATTTGTTGCGACGTTTGGTATAGAGGAAAGAGGGGGCTTTGAGGATTGGGGAAACATCCCTCCCTCCGCAGTCACTCCATATTTTGCGATTACTCACTTCTTAGCGAGGCAACGAGCTGAAGAGCGATTCTTATCTGCAGGATTCCGAGGTGTCGTTTTACCTCCTTTGGATATAAGCAAGGGCTTGTCGATGCAGAATACGGACCAACCTGGCCGCTCCTCGGAAACTCGCTGAATTGCGTTCAGCGCTCAGGTGAGTTATGTAGGAGCATTGGAGGCCTCAAACCAGAATGACGAGCGGGCTGGTCATGAAGGTCCGACCCTCTTCGTGATTCGAGGGTCTCAATGATCAAACCTCCCCATGCATTAGTGCATGCACTTCATCGGCCAGGTTGATCAGCGTCAGCTTGAGGCTGGCGCTGCCCAGAATAAACGCCGCCGTCTTCCAGTCGTCCGCGTCGAAGTTCTCATCAATCAGCTTGTGCAGGCCGCGCAGCTTGAGCGTGTCCGTAGCTTTCGAAAGCGCCTTGCCGGCCGCGTGTTCTTGTTTGTAGTGGCCCACGATCTCCGCCTGCTGCGCCTTGGTCAAACCTTGTATCAGTTCAGCGATCGGTGCGTGTCCGGCTTCGGCCAGCAGGTCGTTCAAG
>NZ_JBFUGX010001143.1:0-744 GCF_056402675.1 Polaromonas sp. P3_C2
ATGTCGCGCCAATCACGTCCAGCCCAAGCGCGCTCACGCCGTTGGCTGTCTTGCCTTCAGGTGCCTGCAGCCGCGCGAAATACCAGACCGCCGGCGCCGAAAGTCCCAGATGCGGATCGTTGGCGAGCAGCGGCTTGCCGGTGCTGGTGTGAGAGCCCGCCACAACCCAGTTATTGGAACCTTTACCTCCCACGTCGCCGAGCGCCAAAGCCCAGTCGTTGATGTCAGAGGCCAGCGCAATGACGTTTAATGGCGAAGGTTTCTGATAAAACAGGCCTCCAGCCCTTGATTTACCAGCGCCAGCAGCTATCTTTTTCGTAGCATCCGGAAGATCAGACCGGTACACGCCCAAGCCCGCATACAGCTTGGCAAAGTCCACTTTCGAGGCAGGCTGTTCGCCTGGGTAAGGCGGAAACAACTGCTGGAGTTCTGCGGGCTTCAGCAGCCGGGCCGCCGACAGGCGCGCGAACTCGGTGCCCCAGTTGCCCCCCAGGTCCAGCGCCATCATCAGCGACCATGYGACGCTGTCAGTGGGAGACCAGGCTTTGCCGGAAAGGCCTCCGGGTTTGACGCCCACGATATGGAACTCGGGAGACAGCGCCTGCGAAGAGCCCTGATAAAAAGCATTGATACCATCGCTGTAGGCCTGCATCGCATCGCGCCCCTCGGCCGGCAGGTTCTGCCATTGGCGCTCGGCGGCCTGCACAACACCCAGGGTGCGCAGCAACCTGTCGGTTTCAAGTG
>NZ_JBFUGX010001144.1:0-743 GCF_056402675.1 Polaromonas sp. P3_C2
CCGGTGGGTACCGTCCCCCAGCCATGTTCTTTGGCGACCAGATTGATGTACTCCCTGGAGGTAGCCCACTTCACGAAGGTCTGGGCAGCCGCGCCCTTGGTCGAGCTGGCCGGAATGGCCAGGTTCCACGTCCACAGCCAGTTGGCGCCCTTGGGCGTGACGGCAACAGGGGCCTGGGCAAAGGCCACCTTGTCGGCCACCTTCGACTGCTTCGGATCACTGATAAACGAGGCGGCGATGGTTGCGTCCACCCACATGCCGCACTTTCCTTCGTTGAAGAGTGCGAGGTTCTCGTTGAAGCTGTTGGCCGAGGCGCCGGGCGGGCCGTAGGCTTTCATCAGGTCCACGTAGAAGCCGATCGCGTCCTTCCACGGCTTGGTGTCGATCTGCGGTTTCCACTGCATGTCGAACCACTGGCCGCCGTTGGTATTGACCAGCGTGGTCAGGAAGGCCATGTTGTCGCCCCAGCCCGGCTTGCCGCGCAGGCACATGCCATACACACCGGCCTTCGGATCATGGATCTTGCCGGCCAGTTCCTTCACCTGTGTCCAGGTGGGCTGCTCGGGCATCTTGAAGCCGACCTTGTCGGCGAGGTCCTTGCGGTACATGAGCATCGAGCTCTCGCCATAGAACGGCGCGGCGTAGAGCTTGCCTTCGTACGACAGGCCGGCGCGGATGGCCGGCAACAGGTCGTCGACGTCATAGGCGGCATCGGTGGCAATGGGCTGCAGCCAGCCCTTCTT
>NZ_JBFUGX010001145.1:0-743 GCF_056402675.1 Polaromonas sp. P3_C2
GGTGTGGCGCCTGGTTTGATGTGCTTGTTCAGGTACACCGCCTGCGCAAGCACAAACACCACCATCAGACCGAGGCCACCAAACAGCTTGAAGTTGACCCAGGTGCTGGTGGAAAACGTGAAAGCCACCCACAGAWTGAGCAGGCCCATCACGGCAAAAAAACCAACCCAGCTGAAATTGACCACGCGCCAGATCGGGTCAGGCAAGTTCATCTGCGCGCCCATCAGCGACTTGATGCCGTTTTTCTTCCACACCAGCTGCCCCAGCAGCAGCGCGCCGCCCATCACCCAGTACAGTACCGTGGGCTTCCATTTGATGAAGCTCTCGCTGTGGAAATAGATGGTGGCGCCGCCGAGCACCGTCACCAGCCCCAGGCTGATCCACAGCATGGTGTCGACCTTCTTGCCGCTTACCTTGAGCCAGAGGATCTGGGCCAGCGTGGCAACGATCACAACCACGGTAGCCAGCAGCACAGGCGCTTCAGCCGCACCCACCACTCCCCCGGAAACCATAAAACCCAGCCACTCGGTGGCTGTAGCGGCGGCCCAGTCCTTGTTGCCTTCGGCGTACTTGAACATGCCGAAAAAAAGGGCGATCGGCAAAAAGTCGAAAAGAATTTTCATAAACAGATTATCGCGGGGTAAAAGAAGCGAAAGAGCTCACTGGCGTTGGGTCCCGAATTAGCAAGMATGAGCCGCGGAACCGGCTTTGCCGGGCCGCAGGCGGGCGGCCCCCTCGGGGGG
>NZ_JBFUGX010001146.1:0-740 GCF_056402675.1 Polaromonas sp. P3_C2
GAAGGGAGTTAAGCTGGACATTTGCGCCAGAATTTCCACCCCTCTGTCCTCCCGCAGTTGGGCGTAATTTTCAACCAATTGAAGTTGTTGCCGGAAGACTGCCACGTCGGGCCTGACGAAGGTGGCAAGCTTCATGTTGGATAGCGGCTTTTGCGTCAGGTCTACAAATTCGACTGCGATTTCTTTTGCAGACTGATTGACCTGAAAGTGCAAACCCGACACCAGTTCCAAGCCGCAAACTTGCAATCTGGGCATCACATCCCACTGGACGAGGCGCTCTGGTTTGTCCAGCGGCACCGGAAGGTCAATCGGGAATACGGCACCCTTGAATGGGCCGACCAGCGCTGCCCGACTCCTGATGAGAGCGTCCGAAAGCAGGGGGCTGGGGCCCGTKCCACCCGTACCTCCGGTCCCGCCAGTACCACCTGTGCCACCTGTGCCACCTGTGCCGCCAGTGCCGCCAGTGCCGCCCGTACCACCTGTGCCGCCGGTACCGCCAAGCAAACTAAAAATACTCATAAAAAACCCCCTGAAGTAGTGTTGTTAATATGGCAGGCCAGCTTTTTGAAGGGCTGCGGACCAAGTTTTCCCTATCTCATACTGACTGCTTGGGCTGCGTGCTAAATAGCTGCGCACTGTTAAAGCGGGTTCTAATCTCAGCAGCTCGGCAACGGTCTTTTCTGCTTGGTCAAGCTGCCCTAAGTTCACCTGGGCAACTGCCAAGGTTCGCAGGCTGGACG
>NZ_JBFUGX010001147.1:0-739 GCF_056402675.1 Polaromonas sp. P3_C2
TCTTMGTCACTTGCAATGCTCTCACCCGCGACCACGGGCAGATCATTGACGGGCAACACCGTCAGACACATGGTCGCCTGGGATTCAAGGCCCTGACCTGCAGCGATCAGAGCATCGCTGCGGTCACCCACCCAGTAGCTGAACTGGGCCGGGCCGTTGTAATTGAGATCGGGAACGAAGCGCACCATGCCATCGGCTTGAAGAAAGGCCTGGCCATGCTCAGCCAAACCGACACGCGTGACGTGCAACACATCACCATCCCGAGCTGTGTCCACATCAAAGTCATTAGCCAGCAGGTCTGCAACGTTGAACATCAGTGTGTTGTCTTCGTTACCGACGGCGGTGTCATCCCGCGCAGTAGGGGCATCATTGACACTGACGATCTCCAGCGTAGCGTTGGCCACCGTGCTCAAGCCGTACTGGTCTGTCACCGTGTAGGAAAAGCTAGCCCTTCCGTAGTAGTTGGTCTCCGGAATAAAGACCACTTCGATGCCGCCAGTCTCGTTGATACGCAACGCAACCTGACCATGACTTGGGTTACCCACAGCGCTAATGCTGAGCATGGGCCTGTTCAAGAAACTTGCCGCGTTCAAAGTGCTGTCGTTGGCAAGCAAGGTTTCGGCAGTGAGGCGCAGTCCGATGTCTTCGGTGCCGGCGATTAGCTCACCTTTGACTTCGGGATAGGCCAGTAGCACATCGGCACCCATCACAGTGGCGATCAATCCCGCAGTATGTGCAG
>NZ_JBFUGX010001148.1:0-738 GCF_056402675.1 Polaromonas sp. P3_C2
TGCGGCAACCGCTCTGCAAGCGCTAATTTGCGGCAACCGCTCTGCAAGCGCTAATTGTTCAACGAGCGCTTTCAGCGACGACACTGTGGAATCCACCTCGTTCAACTCGATTTCCCATTCGGTGCAAGAAGTTACGTTCATACAAACCTGATATTTAAGATAAAGGCACAGCCGTGTTCATGCGCGCGTGCCATCGCTCCGCTCCGTCCATGCCACCAGAGCCCCAATCAAACCCATCGCGCCCACCAATCCCAAAATCACTCCACGCCCCTCCATCACCCCTGCAAACACCCCCACCAGCATCCCCGCCAGCGGCTGCGACAAATTGTTGAGCATCACAATCACGCCAGTGGTCTTGCCGAGGTCTCTCGGTGGAATGATCTTCTGACGCAGGCTGCGGATGTAGACGTTGAACATTTTGTCAAAGCCGATCACCAGCAAGAAACCGGCGATGTACATCCAGAAGTTGCCAGCCAGCCCCGTGAGCAGGCCGCCGGCCAACATCACGCTGTATGACACCAGGCCCAGGGTGCGCAAGGGCAGCACGGTGCGGGCGATGAACAGCAGGATGATGACGGTGGCAATAGCGCCGGCCGTTTGCAGCAACGCGTAATCGCCCGCAGAGCGCTGCAGCAGCCCGGTCACCATCGCAGCCGAGGTGGCGAGCGTCACGCCGATAACCAGGTTGACGCCGGCTGCCAGCGCAATCACTTTTTTCAGGCCCGGCAGGTGCAGCAC
>NZ_JBFUGX010001149.1:0-737 GCF_056402675.1 Polaromonas sp. P3_C2
CGTTCCTGATCGATCTCATCATCCAGATCCGAAAGAGACGGCCTTTCGCCTATTTGACTGACGCTTTCATCTTGCTGATGCTGCTCATGCCGTTTGGCTGGTTTGCGTGCAGTTGGTTTGGGTTGCACAACAGTCTTGCTTGCAGGATTCCCATGGTATTTTTCAGCCAGGTTCCAAGCTGGCTTGATCTGTGAGGCTTTTTGGCTGCCTGGAAGGCGTTTGAGTTTTGTCCAGTTGCAATCCATACCCGGTACCAATGAAATACCTGCTTCGCGTTTTCTGCATCTTCTTCCTTTTCCCTCTGTCGATGGCGCTGACAGCTTGTGTCACCGGCCCGGATGAAATTGTGCGGCCCGCCAGCCAGGCCGATTCGCCAAGGCTTGCGTATCCAGCGCGTGCCAGGCGCCTTGACGAGCAGGGCGTTGTCAGGTTGCGAGTGGAAGTTTTGGCGAACGGCAACGCCGGCGAGGTGCGGCTCCGTCAAAGCTCGGGTTCTGCCACGCTGGATGCGGCCGCAATCGAAGGCGTGAAAAAGTTCAAGTTCAACCCGGCCAGAACAAAGTCGGGCCGTGCCGTGGATTCCTGGGTGGAGCTTCCGATCAAATACGCTCTTGAGTAGCTGGCCGGGTTGGCGTGTGATTTTCCCGCTAAAGATACTCAACTTCCGTGGTGCCCCTGTCGCGCGGATGCTTCAAGTCATGCCTGTGGAAAAAAAACGTAACCGGTACACGCAAAGC
>NZ_JBFUGX010001150.1:0-733 GCF_056402675.1 Polaromonas sp. P3_C2
TAACTCATAAGTAATTCATGGTATCAAATGGGTTAGCAATGAATAATCATTCATTACGGGCCGGTCGACCTGGGCAAGCTTTCGCCCGTAGCTATTTCTGGTCCGCCCACCAGGACTCGCCGAACTGGCCTTGCAGCCAGCCGACAAAGCCGTTGACCTTGGCCGGCACCAATTGGGGCGAAGGATAAACAGCATGGATTTCCTGCGATGGCAGCACCCAGCCGCTCAGGAGGGGCACCAGAGTACCGCTGCGCACCGACTCATGCGCCACATACCGGGGCAAGGCAGCCACGCCCATACCGCCGCGCGCTGCCACCAGCAGCGCCGAGAGATTGTTCGAGCGCAGCGGCCCACTGACCGAGACCTGACGCGCTTGGCCTTCGGCTCCGTTGAAATGCCAGCGCGCATCGCCTTGCACCGTGCTGTAGATCAGCGCATCGTGCGTGACAAGATCCGCAGGATCGGCCGGCGCACCGCGCTTCTTGATGTATTCGGGCGAGGCCACGACCACCCACGGGTTGATACCCAGGTAACGCGCCCCTAACGTCGAGTCAGCGAGCGGCCCCATCCGGATCGCCACGTCAATGCCTTGCTCAACCAGGTTGACATAACGGTCTTCAAAGTTCAGCTCGATTTGCAATTTGGGGTGCATCTGCATGAAACGCATGACCAGCGGCACCAGCACGCGCCGTCCGAAAGCTACGGAGGTAGTGATTCGCAGGCCGCCCTGGAC
>NZ_JBFUGX010001151.1:0-733 GCF_056402675.1 Polaromonas sp. P3_C2
CTTTTACCGAGGGGATTTTCTTGATGAATAGTGTTTGCCCGTCGCTGAGTGGCTTGGCAAACCTTTAAGGCGCCACAAATGCCGTTTCACCATAGAAGATGGCTCGTCCTGGTCGCGTTCCAGCTCGCCGTCACGCCGGCCCTGGCCATGGACTTCAATCTCATTGGCGAAACACTGATCATGTCCGGACCGGTTGTTGGCGGCGACGTTGCCCAGCTTAAGGATCAGCTTGCCACGAATCAAGTGAAACTCGTTTTGCTGCACAACAGCCCCGGGGGAGATCTCTGGAATGGGCAAGAACTTGCAAGGCGCATTCGGGATGCAGGCCTCGACACTGCAGTCTCAGGAAAATGCGAGTCCGCATGCGGCCTTGTTTTTCTCGGAGGGGTACACCGCTATTACAGCGACGGCACTCCTCTGGCGAAAACCATGATTGGCCTGCACGGGGCGCACAACAAGGAAACCAAACAGGCGATCCCGCAACTTGGGGCCCGGATGGCCTATCTCATCAGGGAAATGACCGAGAAGAAATTTCCGGACGATCTTCTGGATCGCACCGTCTATCCAAAAGATCCCTCGGATCTCACCTACATCTTTCATCCTGCGCGTTTCAAGGTGGATGGCAAGTCTCGTGGTGTCATGGAATGCAACAAACAGGCGGATGCGACTTTCAAATGCACGATGGTCGACGGCCTGGACGCGATATCTGTCGGGGTGACAACAAGCCCGGAGG
>NZ_JBFUGX010001152.1:0-732 GCF_056402675.1 Polaromonas sp. P3_C2
AAGGTGTGTTGAGGAATGCCTTGTTCTCCTTTTGAACCTTGCGGCGCAGCTTTTCGTCCGCCTTGGGATCAATTCTCTGACCCTCATCCAGAGGCTCATACGATGCGGTTTGCAAAATCCCCTGCGCGTCGCAAGCCCA
Organism: Polaromonas sp. P3_C2; assembly: GCF_056402675.1. Lineage (NCBI taxonomy): Bacteria > Pseudomonadati > Pseudomonadota > Betaproteobacteria > Burkholderiales > Comamonadaceae > Polaromonas > Polaromonas sp. P3_C2. The sequence goes on from NZ_JBFUGX010001152.1 coordinate 140, forward strand.
CTTGGCCATCCACGTGAAGCCCTTGCCCGTCGCCTCCAGGCCATCAACGGGCAGGCTGTGCAGCAGTGCCAGCAGGTAGGCCACCGCATCGGCCGTGCCGTTGTCTGCGCCACCCAGTTCGATGCTGAGCTTCTTGCTGCCGCTAACCTGCAGGTACGCGCTCGCATCTTCCAGCGCGCCGCACAGCGCATCCAGAAACGGAACTTCAGCAGGGCCGTATTCCGAGCACGGCAGCAGCAGCGCGGCAACCAGCGCTCTTGCGTCTTTGCCGCTCGGTGCGCCCTTGAGCACCTCGGTGACTATCTGCCGCATGGCGGCATAGTCATCTTCACCCAGGGCTGAGGCCAACTGGGTGAGCAACTCGCGCGAGGACTTCTCGGCGCTGGCGATTTTGATTTTGACGGAGAACTGTTCGGACATGTAAAAACCTATTCCTGTGTGGATGGCTGGTGGCGCCGCTCAGGCCCCATCACTTCGAGTGAATAGCTATTGACGCTTATAACAAGCCGTATTGCTTGAAAAGAGCTTCCCAGGCCGCCGGATCAACGTCATCGCGATAGCCCATGGCCTGCTCAGCGAATGTCTCCGCCAAG
>NZ_JBFUGX010001153.1:0-730 GCF_056402675.1 Polaromonas sp. P3_C2
GTTCGACTCCATGTCAACCGTACCGTAGCAGTTGCAGAAATAGCTGCGGTTCCCCTGGTCGGCGAAGACCTCGGCATAGACGCCCGTGCCACGTATACCCGCCGTCAGCGTGGGCAGGACAATGGAGCGGCTGCTGCCCTTGCCCCAGACGCTGACCACGGCGCCCGTGAGCAGGCGCAGCAGGCTCACGGTATTGAGCGAGTTGCCGCGCTCCACTTTCATCATGGAGTTCTCACGCACCTGGAATGCCGAGTTGCCGATGACAAACATCAGGTTGGAGCCCGGACCGGTCTGGATCTGGTCGCCGGTGAGGATGGTTTCGCCGGTCTGCAGCCGATTGCCGTTGAGCAGGGCATCGCCCCTCAGCTCGACGATATTGCTTCGCTGCTGGGCCATGGCGGCCGGCAATCCCCCCATCGCTACCCAGGCGGCTGCTGCCTTGAGCGTGTCACGCCGTTGAAACCACAAAATGTCCTGTTCGGTACGGCCTTGCAGCTGGTGCTGGGTCATGAAGAATCTCCTGGGGTAGCGGGGTCGTTATTGGTGTTTTCCGGGTTATTGGCGCCATCCGGCGAGTCACCGGGTAGCGTGGCCACGAAGCTATCACGAAACGTGAAGTAAATCGAGGTGGAAAACATGGCTGCGATGAGCAAGCCCAGGGGCATCATTGCCGCGGCCGCGAATTCAGCGCTGCCTGTCAGGCCGGCAAGCACGCTCAGCACGATGACCA
>NZ_JBFUGX010001154.1:0-727 GCF_056402675.1 Polaromonas sp. P3_C2
CCGCGCGGCAGGCGAGGGGGCTTTCTGAKGCAGGATCTGACAACCTGACGTTGTTGCATTGCACTTCAGCCTATCCCGCGCCTGCCGATTCACTCAATCTCTTGGCGATGCAGGCCATGAGCCGCGAATGCGGCTTGCCGACGGGGTACTCTGATCATAGCGAAGGGATTGAGGCGGCGCTGGCCGCCACTGCGCTCGGTGCCTGCGTGATTGAAAAGCATCTGACGCTTGATACGACGCTGCCCGGGCCTGATCATCTCGCTTCCGCAGACCCAGCGACTTTTACAGCGATGGTTCGGGGTATCAGAATGGTCGAAACGATGCGGGGTGACGGCCTCAAGCGTCCCCAGCTTATAGAGCACAACACCCGCGATGTAGCACGGCGTAGCGTAGTGCTTAGCCGTGATGTCCCAGGGGGAACGGTGTTGACGCCAGACGATTTATGCCTGCGCCGGCCCGGGACCGGTATTGCGCCAGCACAACAAGTCAACGTTTTGGGGTGTCGCCTTACTCAAGACATGCCTGCATATACCCTCCTTGCGCCATACATGCTGGAAGGCTGGAAGTAATGCCTGAACGCCGCATTCTCTACGTGACTGGCACTCGGGCGGACTTTGGCTTGATGGCCTCCACGCTGCATCGGATTGCGGTGCACCCCGGTTTGACTCTGCAGATCGCTGTCACAGGAATGCACCTCAGGCCCGAGTGCGGCATGACTGTCACGGAG
>NZ_JBFUGX010001155.1:0-725 GCF_056402675.1 Polaromonas sp. P3_C2
ACCTTGGCAACGGCAGCTACCGCGGCGTGCTGGTGCTGGGCTTTGCCAACAGCGACGGCGAGTCCAAGCGGGTGCAGCAAGACGCAATGATTACCGTGCGAGGCGAAACCGTAACACTCAACGGCAGCAACCCGGTGTACCTGCTTGGGACCGGCAAATACAACGCCGACAACTACACCCTGAACATCGGCAGCCAGAACCTGCTGCGTGGCCAGAATGCCGACGCCAAGGGCGCCGGTGGTGCTGTGGTGATTAGCCGGAAGTAGAGCCCCCACGCTCCCCCACTGCGAGCCTGCGGCGGGTCCCTGCCCCTTGCACGGAAAAAGGGCTGCCCGCCTGCGGCCTCCTCGAGGGGCAGGAAGCTACACGAAGTGAGCGACCGTGGGGCTAGTGCTTCGCCTCAACCAGCGGGTCCGCATGCCTGTGCACCAGCTTCCAGGCATCGCCTTCGCGCCTGAACACCTCGGTTACCCGCAGCTTGTTCGCCACGGGCTCTGGCTCACCCTTCATGCGGGCCTGCGCTTTTTGAATGCCCGTCCAGAAGGCAACGGTATCGCCCGCCGCCATGTCGAGAATTTCCAGCTGGGTCGTACTGCCCGCCTCAAACCGGCCGGCATCTTGCTGGTAGCGCGACCACACTTCCTGCGTGCCCCGCACCACCCCGCCGCCCGGGCTCATAAAGGTGGCCGGTGACTCCTGCGCCACGACACGCCCCAGTGGCTGTC
>NZ_JBFUGX010001156.1:0-723 GCF_056402675.1 Polaromonas sp. P3_C2
GGAACATGAAGTCGCATTGGATGCTCCGGGGCCAGGGAGTTATCTGATCCAGCGTGGCAAGTGCGAACCGGCGCGGCGACGCAACTGTGATCGCAGCACGATCATGGCCAAGGCGCCGGCGGCGGCGGCCATCAATGCCGAACGGCACGGGTATTCCGCGACCTGGGTCCGAATAGAACCCATAAGGGGGGCTCGCTTGTCGTTGGCCCGAGCTACCAGCGGTCGGGTCGCTTGGTTGTCGGACGAAAAACCACCTGTTCCATGGGCTTGCTCCGCCAATACCGCCTCTTCGGCAGACGGAAAAACATCTTCTGACAGCTTGCGTGGACCTGCACCGGAACGGTAAACAGCGTCCTCTGTGGACTGGCCCGTTAACACTGCGGATTCGTTCATGCCGTCCTCCTTCAGGCTCGCTGGAGCGCGGATTCGTCATTCGCAACCTGGTCCAGTTTTTGGCTTTGAGTCACGCAGTAAGCAAGCAGGCAGTCAATTTCAGTCGATTTATCAAATACCGCATCGACACCCAACTCCGCACAGCGCCTGCGCATCTCGGGTGTTGCGTAGTTACTGAATACCACTATTTTTTGAAGCGGCCTGCGGGCGCGGCAAGCCTGCAACACCCCGAGACCGCTTCCTTTCTTGAGAAAGAGGTCGACGATGGCCAGATCCCATTGCGCGTCATTGCGCGTCAACCACTCTGCCCCCTGCTCTTCAGTATCAGAC
>NZ_JBFUGX010001157.1:0-723 GCF_056402675.1 Polaromonas sp. P3_C2
CATCACCGGCTACACCCACCATCACCGGCTACAGCCACACCAGCAACGGGACTCCGGTGCCCAGCCTGGACCAAAGCTTTGGTTATGACAACCTGAACCGAATCATCAGCGCCACCCTGGGCAGCAGTGCCATCCAATACAGTTACGACGCCACCGGCAACCGCACGGCCAGAGTCATCGGCGGCACGAGCTATCCGAACACCATAGCCACCACCAGCAACCGGCTGAACCAGACCCAGGACACAACAGGCACGGCCACCGTCCAGCACGATGCGGCCGGCAACATCACGAGCGACGGGACCAACACTTATACCTACAGCGACCGGGGGAGACTGGCGACGATGACGAACGCCGGTGGCACGGTGAGCTACAGCTACAGCGCGCTGGAGTTGAGGATGAGCAAGACGGGGCCGACGGCGCTGGTGCCAACGGGTGCGGCTTACTATGTCTATGACGAAGAGGGAAAACTGCTGGGTGAGTACGATGCCAACGGAACACCGCTCTATGAAACCAGCTATATGAGCAGCCCGGTGGGGGTGATCAAGCAGACGGGAACGGCTGCGGGAAGCGACATTGCCATCAGCCTGTACAACGTCTGGGCGGATCAGCTCGGTGCGTCCAGAATCATAACACGGCAATCAGATGAGACAGTCGTTTGGAGATGGGACACGGCAGAACCCTTTGGCGCGACGGCGCCTGATCAGAATCCGAGCAGCCTGGGGG
>NZ_JBFUGX010001158.1:0-723 GCF_056402675.1 Polaromonas sp. P3_C2
GGGTAGGGACAGTGCTACTGTGCGGCATACCGTGAAGTTAACCATTCACACTCCCGCCAGCGCCCTCAATTTTCTGCAATAGGAATGATTGCGCATCGGGTGCAACGCCGGCAAGCGGAATGGTGACTTGACTGGTGCGTGAAAGGACTAAGAGCCAGAAATCGGGATAACGCCGTACCTGTCTGACGGCGGACCAAGGAAGGGTAAAAGCGCCCAGTTCGGATGAAACGCTGAAACCCGAGGCGTCACCTTGCAAACTAGCCTCCGGAGAATGCATTTTCCGGAACTTGCGGAGAGAGCTTCGCAGGGATACCAGGTAGAAGCCTACTGCGAAAGTTGCGCAGAGGATTAGCAGGGTGCCCATGACTCCAACGAACCAGGAACGGTCTCCATGCCACACTAGATAAGCAAGGCTTGTCGCGACGAGTAGCAGAGCCACGACAAAGCGAAGGCCAAACGCACGATGCCAGCTTGCAAGCGCCGCATCTCGAATAACGGCCTCTGTGTACTGTAGCCTGACACTCACTAGCATGGCGGCTAATGTTTGACGTGAGCGAGCGCCGAAGGCGATCCGCTCTCGATGGAATTGTTAACCCTCATCGTCCATCCCTCGCGCTTGCTCGAAATCCTGCTATCAAATTAGGAGAAAATCCAGAGCACTGGATTGCGGTTGCAGCGCTTGAGGCTGAACCGGAGAGCACACTTTTAGACCAGCTAAAGGCC
>NZ_JBFUGX010001159.1:0-718 GCF_056402675.1 Polaromonas sp. P3_C2
AGCATGAATTCAATGGCCTCGTGCGCCTCGTGCAGCGTCATGGCCACCACCACGCCCTTGCCGGCCGCAAGGCCGTCGGCCTTGACGACGATGGGGGCGCCTTTTTCGTCCACATAGGCATGGGCCGCCGCGGCGTCGGTGAAGGTTTCGTATTCGGCCGTCGGAATACCGTGGCGCTTCATGAAGGCCTTGGAGAATGCCTTGGAGCTTTCCAGCTGCGCCGCCGCCTTGGTCGGGCCAAAAACCCGCAAGCCGTGCGCTCGGAACTCGTCAACGATACCGGCCGCAAGCGGCTGCTCGGGGCCCACCACTGTCAGCGCGATCTTCTCGGTCAGCGCCCATTCGCGCAGCGCCTTCACGTCGGTGATGTCAACATTTTCAAGGCGCGCATCCAGCGCGGTACCGCCGTTGCCGGGCGCAACATACACCGCCTGAACCTTGGGAGACTGCGCCAGTTTCCAGGCCAGCGCGTGCTCACGGCCGCCGCCGCCAATAACAAGAACTTTCACGGGAGGTTCAATCTAAAAAACAGMAAATAGCTGAGGTACACAACAAGAATAAATACGATGCCGAAAATGACCTTGACGGCCACCTTGGCGCGGCGCTGCATATCCAGCGCCTGATCATTGACTTTGCCGGCTTTCACAATGTTGGCACGGGTTTCATCGACCAGCGACTTCTGCACGGCCAGGGATTCCTTCTGCAGGGCGATCGCCTC
>NZ_JBFUGX010001160.1:0-718 GCF_056402675.1 Polaromonas sp. P3_C2
TTGCAGGGGAGCAGCCGGCACTGGAGGCGCTGGCCTTGCCTTACGGCGAATACACCGACGAAGACCTGGCCAAACGGTTGCTGTATGTCGAAGCCTCGCGCGGCTGCCCCTTCAAGTGCGAGTTCTGCCTGAGTTCCCTCGATAAAACCGCCTGGGCTTTTGACCTGGACGCGTTCATGGCCGAGATGGGCGCGCTCTACCAGCGCGGCGCACGCAACTTCAAGTTTGTGGACCGCACGTTCAACCTGAAGGTCGAGAACTCGGTGCGCATCCTGCAGTTTTTCCTGGACCGGATGGCGCCTGACCTGTTTGTGCATTTTGAAGTGGTGCCCGACAGCCTGCCCGACCGGCTCAAAGTGCTGATTGCACAGTTCCCGGCAGGTTCGCTTCAGTTTGAGGTCGGCATCCAGAGCTTCAACCCCGAGGTGCAGCAGCGCATTTCGCGCAAGCAGGACAACGCCAGGACCGCGAACAACCTGCGCTGGCTGGTGAACGAAAGCCAGGCCCATGTGCACGCAGACCTGATCTTCGGTTTGCCCGGCGAGACGCTGGAGAGCTTCGCCGAGGGTTTTGATCGCCTGCATGAACTGGCGCCGCATGAAATCCAGTTCGGCATCCTCAAGCGCCTGCGCGGCACACCCATCACCCGGCACACGGCGGAGTTCGCCATGGCGTATGACCCGCAGACGCCGTACACGATTCTGCAGAACTCCTCGAT
>NZ_JBFUGX010001161.1:0-718 GCF_056402675.1 Polaromonas sp. P3_C2
GGCCTGGTCTTCGTGCACCCTTACGACGACGAAGCCATCGTCGCAGGCCAGGGTACGGTGGTGCTGGAGATGCTGCACGCGCAACCCGACCTCGAAACGCTGGTTATAGCCGTCGGCGGTGGCGGCCTGATTGCCGGCATGGCCACGGCGGCCAAGGCGATCAAGCCCGGCATTGAAATCATCGGTGTGCAGACCTCGCGCTTCCCGGGCATGGTCAACGCCATCAAGGGCACCCGGCACCCCCAGGGCACCAGCACCATCGCCGAGGGCATTGCGGTGGGGACGCCGGGCGTCATCCCGCAGGCCATCATCGCGAAGCTGGTCGACGACCTGGTGCTGGTGGACGAGGGCGATATCGAGCAGGCCATGGTCATGCTGCTAGAGATCGAGAAAACCCTGGTCGAAGGTGCCGGCGCGGCCGGGCTGGCGGCGCTGTTGAAGTACCCGGAGCGTTTTGCGGGTAAGAAGATCGGCCTGGTGCTGTGCGGCGGCAACATCGACCCGCTGCTGCTGGCGGCCATCATCGAGCGCGGCATGGTGCGCGCCGGGCGCCTGGCCCGCATCAAGGTCAGCGTGCGCGACATTCCGGGCTCATTGGCCAAGATCACCGCCACCGTGGCCGACGCCGGGGCCAATATCGATGAGGTGCATCACCAGCGCGCCTTCACCATGCTCTCGGCCCAGAACGTGGAGATCGAGCTGGTGATCCAGACACGCG
>NZ_JBFUGX010001162.1:0-717 GCF_056402675.1 Polaromonas sp. P3_C2
ACTTTCGTAGCCGCCTTGCTCAAGCGCGAGATCACCTGGGCCAAATTCAAGCTGTGCTTTTATGCCACGGCGGAAAGCTCGGCCATGATCTTCCTGATCTTTATAGGCGCCGACCTCATGAACTCCGCCCTGGCCCTGACGCAGGTGCCTAACCAGCTCGCCGGCGTGGTCGGCGGTTGGGGACTGTCGCCGCTGATGGTTGTCACGGCCATCCTGCTGTTTTACGTGGTGCTGGGGGCCGTGATGGACGAGTTGTCCATGCTGCTGCTGACGATTCCCATCTTTTTCCCGATGGTGATGGGCCTGGATTTCGGCATGGCCAAGGAATCCACCGCGATCTGGTTCGGCATCATGGTACTGATGACGGTCGGCTTTGGCATGCTGGCGCCGCCGGTGGGCCTGAACGTCTATGTGGTCAATGGCYTGGCCAAAGACGTGCCTATCAGCGAAAGCTACAAAGGTGTCATGCCATTCCTCATCAGCGACACCATCCGCACCACCCTGCTGCTGCTGTTCCCGGGCATATCGCTGTGGCTGGTGAAATACATCAGCTAGGGTCTATGGCTAGGGCTTTTACCGCTTCTCAAACCCATCCGCTTGCCTTAAGTTAGTCAAATTGTTTATAGGAGACACGCCATGATTCAGCGACGAACCCTTCTCAAGACCAGCGCCGCCGCAGCCTTGGGCGCACCGGCGCTGTCGGGCCTGGCCCAGCAG
>NZ_JBFUGX010001163.1:0-716 GCF_056402675.1 Polaromonas sp. P3_C2
GACAGACAGCGCAAGTACGTTCGAGGACGCCGGAGAAGTAAGTCCCAAGGGGGCTGGCCCCATCAGCACGGACAACGATGTCTTCACGGTCAGTGACCAGCAGTTCAGCAATGCGTTTGAACATGCGGCCATCGGGATGACGCTGATCGGCATCGACTCGCGCCGGCTGAAGGTCAACGCCGCTTTTTGCCAGATGCTGGGGTATTCAGAGGCGGAAATGCTGTCGCGCACCATCCATGACCTGACCCATCCCGACGATATTGCCTGGGACCTGGAGCAGCGCCGCAGGGCATTGGCTGGCGAAATCGAATCGTTCCACGTCGAAAAGCGCTACATCCACAAGTCCGGCCGTACTGTATGGGGCTACATGAGCTGCTCCCTTGTGCGCGATGCAGACAGAAAGCCGCTTCAATTTATCGCGCAGATCCAGGACATCACCGAGCGCAAGCAGACCGAGCAGGTTCTGCGTGAAAGCGAAGAACGCTTTCGCGCACTCACGGCGCTGGCCTCCGACTGGTTCTGGGAGCAGGACGAAAACTTCCGCTTCGTCGAGGTTCCCGGCGAAGCCCCAAGCGCCTCCGGCATCCCGAAATCGGCCCATGGCAAGACTGCCTGGGAGCTCGACTACATCAACATCGAAGCCGGTGCGTTGGCCGAGTACAAGGCCAAAATAGCCCGGCACGAGGTTTTCCGCGACCTTGAAAGTACACGGCGCG
>NZ_JBFUGX010001164.1:0-712 GCF_056402675.1 Polaromonas sp. P3_C2
AGGTTGTTCATGTTGTCCATCAGTGCGTCAGTGAAAGGTACGCGGCGAAAACGATCAAACGCCATGTCGAGCTGGCCTTGACCTTGCAGCGCCAGACCCATCATGCGATTGGTCTCGGCCGATTCCTCGTCGGACTTGAGCTTGCCAGCCTCGGTCATGAGGAAGCGCTTGGTCGTCAACGCCAGGTGGCCGATCACCAGCAGGGCTGCGGGAAAGACAAACTTGAGCCAGGTCGCGGCCGCCGACAGCAAGCCGAACTCAACCACCAGCAACACCAGGAACAGTGCCAACGTGATGACCGCAGCCTTACCAGCGGAGAGGCGAGGCAACCCGGCGATAAGGTAAGCCGCAACCACGAGCAGAACAGCCAACGTAGCCCAGACACCCCAAGTCGGCTGGACAATGAAGTGTTCACTCAGGATGCTGGAAGTGATGTGCGCAATGGTCTCTGCCGGTGACAGCCCCGGACCGGCCGGCGTCGTGAAGAGGCTACCCACGCCCTGCGCCGTGGCGCCGATCACCACAATCTTGTCCGCATATTTGGTGGCAGGGATTTTGCCAGTCAGCACGTCATAGAAGGAGTCAACTGCAAAAGCAGGCTTGCCGCCGCTGCCTTTATAAAACTGCGGCAACATCAGGGCCGACTCGTCGGTGCGCACTCGGAGCTTGCCGATTTGCACCGACTCCCCCACGTTGAGCTTGATATCAGAGG
>NZ_JBFUGX010001165.1:0-703 GCF_056402675.1 Polaromonas sp. P3_C2
GTAATGCCCTGATGCAGCTGGCCTCCCAATTGCTGGAAAGGCGTTTCTGACGGCTGCCGGATCGGGGTGTAGCTTAGCCTGGTAGAGCGCTACGTTCGGGACGTAGAGGCCGGAGGTTCGAATCCTCTCACCCCGACCAAAAATATCCTGGCCTTGGCCGTATGTGTGCGTTTCTTCGCATACTTCCAACGCCGGGCAGGCCTCTGGCGCGTTTTCGATTTACACCTTGTAATCTATAAGCGATGATACCTATTTAAGCCTATCCAGAGAATCCATGGCCGCTGTTGACACCGCTATTAACCAACCACCATCCATGGCATTGCCAGGTCTGGGTCGGGCCTTGGTGGTTGCGGGGAAGCTGGGTCAAAAGGCTGCTGAAGACATCTTTCGCAAAGCCCAAACGGGGCGCACCAGCTTCATCGCCGAACTGACAGGCTCCGGAGCGGTTTCCGCGTCTGACTTGGCGCACACCATGTCGACCGCCTTTGCTGCGCCTTTGCTTGACCTGGACGCCATAGACATACAGCGCCTGCCCAAGGGACTGCTCGATTCCAAAATCTGTGCAACGTACCGTATCGTTGTTCTGAGCAAACGCAATAACCGGCTGATTGTTGCAACGGCAGATCCATCTGACCAGGAGGCGGCTGAAAAAATCAAGTTTTCCACCCAGATGGGGGTCGACTGGGTCATCGCCGAATACGAC
>NZ_JBFUGX010001166.1:0-703 GCF_056402675.1 Polaromonas sp. P3_C2
CGCTTTACCAACTGGAGCTCGGTGCTCGATGCGCGGCTGGCCATGCACCACCTCGATGAAATCTGCGAAGACCAGCGGGCCGCTCTGCAGGACTGGATCGATTCGATTGAAACCTGGCCCGAAGGCGGGACACCCGCCGCAGTGCGCGAGCGCGAACTGCTCAAAATCCGCTCACGCGATGTGCTTGAGCACATCGAACGCGTGGTGCACCATGTGCGCCGCATGGAGCAAAGCGCCGAAACCGCGGTGCAAATGCATTTCTCGGCGCAAAGCAACCGCACCAACGACATCATGCGCACGCTGACGGCGCTCACCGCCATCTTCCTGCCGCTGAACCTGATCACCGGGTTCTTCGGCATGAACTTCGAGTTCATGCCCTTTCTTCACGCCTCCACCGGTTTCTGGTGGACCTTCGGGGTCATGGTCCTGATCGTCGTGGTGGTCGCCACGGTGTTCTGGCGCAAGCAGTACCTGGCCAGGACGCGCCGCTGACACGGCGCCCGCAAACGGTCCCCGAAAGCCACCGCCGCGATCTGCCGCCATGCAGCCTGAAACCCGGCCTCACAATCCTTGCGGCGTGAAGGTTGGCTGCGCAGGCTGGAGCCTGCCGCGCGACACCTGGCCCGAATTCCCGCCGGACGGCAGCCACCTTGAGCGCTATGCCGCCCGTTTCAATGCGGTCGAGATCAATTCTTCCTTCTAC
>NZ_JBFUGX010001167.1:0-702 GCF_056402675.1 Polaromonas sp. P3_C2
TTCCAGCCCTGAAAACGCAGGAAGGTACCTGGATTTGAATCGGGCCGGACCCCATTCAACGCTCGAAGCGAGGCCTATTGCCATGGGCGCCGTGGTCCGTTCAACGGTACAGGTACGGTGCGAGACGCTGGATGCCATCCTGGAAGGAAATGCTGTGCCAGAGGGATTTGATTTCCTGTCGATCGACATCGAAGGGCACGAACTGGTTGCGTTGTCCGGTTTCAACTTTGCACGCTGGCAGCCCCGCCTGGTGCTGATTGAGGATCACGTGACCCATCATAAAAAGCACGACCTGATGCGCGACAACGGCTACCAGCTGATCCTGCGAACCGGCTTGAACAGCTGGTACGTTCCGGCGAAAGCGTCCTACACATTTTCCTGGCCAGCTCGGTTTGAATACCTGCGTAAGTACTATCTGGGGCTTCCATTGCGCAAATTTCGTTACGCGCGCCCCGGCACAAAAACGGATATGGGAGACACATGAACGAAGAACCCGCAGAGCGTGTCGTACGCGCGGCGCCGCCAGTAGTGCCGGGCGATCCTGAACAGCTGCATGTTCGGGTTCCGGTCGATATCCGCAGCATGTCGCTGGTGGTACTGGCGGGTCTGGCCGGCCTGTTTGTACTGCACTGGGCCAAGGCCGTCTTTATTCCGGTGATGCTGGGTGGGCTGTTCAGCTATGCTTTTTCACCGGTGGTCAAC
>NZ_JBFUGX010001168.1:0-701 GCF_056402675.1 Polaromonas sp. P3_C2
CTGCACCTCCGTCAGCGGCATGGTGTCGGACGTGATGGCCAGTGTCAGCACCGGGGCATCCGCCGGGTTGACCTTGGCATAGACGGGCGGGGCGGGCAGGTCGGCCGGCAGTAGCGAGCCGCCCGCGTTGATGGCCGCCTGCACCTGCTGTTCGGCCACGTCCAGTGCCAGGCCCAGGCCGAACTGCAGCGTGACGATGGAGACACCGGCGGCACTGGTGGAGCTCATGCGAGAGAGACCGGCCATCTGGCCGAACTGGCGTTCCAGCGGCGCTGTCACGGTCTGCGCCATCACTTCCGGGCTCGCGCCGGGATACAGCGTCTGCACCTGGATGGTGGGGTAGTCGACCTGCGGCAGGGCCGACAGCGGTAAAAATTTGAAACCCACGAGGCCAGCCAACACAATGGCCACCATCAGCAGCGAAGTGGCTACCGGGCGCAGGATGAAGGGGCGTGAGGGGCTCATTCAATAACCTTCGTGCTTCGCACTGCGATGCTATTTGCCTTGGGAACGGCCCGGCGGCTCATGCGCGGAAATACCTTCGTGCTTCGCACTGCGGTGCTATTCACCTTGGGAACGGCCCGGCGGCTCATTGGTACGAGTCCCGGATCATTGCGCCGGCCGTTCGCCCTGGCGGCGGTCCTTCATGCCTTGCCAGCGTGCCAGGGCTTCCGGGTCGCCCTTGTCGATCTGCTCCAGGA
>NZ_JBFUGX010001169.1:0-701 GCF_056402675.1 Polaromonas sp. P3_C2
CTGCTGGACCTTAGCATCAAGGCCGTGCGTCTGCGCGCCACGGTGGGTGAGGTCAGCGATGCCCTCGAGAAAGTCTACGGGCGCCACCGCGCCGATACACAAAAGGTGACCGGTGTGTACGCTGCCGCATATGACTCGGCCGAGGGCTGGGAAACTCTCAAGACCGAAATCAATGCTTTTGCTGAAGAGCAGGGCCGCCGTCCACGCGTGATGATCTCCAAACTCGGCCAGGACGGCCACGACCGCGGCGCCAAGGTGGTGGCCACGGCGTTTGCCGACCTGGGCTTTGACGTGGACATGGGGCCGCTGTTCCAGACACCCGAAGAGTGCGCGCGCCAGGCGATTGAGAACGACGTGCATGCGGTCGGTGTCTCTACGCTGGCGGCCGGCCACAAGACGCTGGTGCCGGCCATCATCGCCGAGCTCAAGAAGCAGGGCGCCGACGACATCATCGTGTTTGTCGGCGGCGTGATTCCAAGGCAGGATTACGACATGCTGTACGAAGCCGGCGTGAAAGGCATCTACGGCCCGGGCACGCCGATCCCGGCCAGCGCCAAGGATGTGCTGGAGCAGATTCGCAAAGCTGTTGCGAAATGAGTCTGCGGTGACGGATATCAGTTCCCGCCTGTCCTTGCAGCCGGTTATCGCCGGTGATTTCGAGGAGATGCTGGCTTTGCGCATCGATGCCATGCGCCCCAGCC
>NZ_JBFUGX010001170.1:0-699 GCF_056402675.1 Polaromonas sp. P3_C2
GGATCGGGGTGCTCGTTCATGGCTCACCTCGTGGGTTTCGTGCGGGAGTGCGAAGCGCGAATCCGAACCGGACGCAACCCCGAAGCGTGAACCGCAAGGTTGCCACCCGCTGAGAAGCGGTGGCTGTCCGTCTTGATGATAAATCCATGTTTCGGCAATTGTCCGGATTTGCTGACGTGGCGGCGCTTCATGCCGGCGTCCATCCGTTGCCCCCCAGCCACGGGACGAAGCCTGCATAACCCAGCTTGGCGGCTTGAGCGGCATTCTTCACATACCGTCGGTGATCCGCGGTATCTGCAGCCGCTCCAGACCGTTCGCTGCAACCTGATCAGAGCACGTTTATCGGCGGGGCTGTTAAGGCATTTCCCGCGTGGTCATATTTACCAGCCGCATGTAAGTAAATGCGTTTTTTCGGGGCCGCCCGACCCATGAAGACGCCGTCTCTGTTCCTGAACCAGATCCCGCTGCTCCGCCCTTGATGTCGCTCATTTTTTAATAGCTGCCTGCGCCCGCCCTATATAGGCTGGAAGCCAATTTCCGATGCAATATTTCAGAAAACCCGTTATTTCATGGATCCGAAGACCTTCTTGAGGATGGCGCTGCCCGTGCCTACCGGGTCTTGCCGGATCTTCTTTTCTTCCTCGCCGATGATCAGGTACAGGCCGTCCAGCGATTTGCCGGTCACGTACTACTGGATGT
>NZ_JBFUGX010001171.1:0-698 GCF_056402675.1 Polaromonas sp. P3_C2
GTACTATTGTGGTCTACAGCCACTTTTTATCAAAATTCACGCCCGCAGCGCTGCCCTTCCTGTGTCGCGCAAATTTAAGCCCCGCCTAAGGCTGCCGCCCCATAGTTGTACCCATCGGCACCGGTGTGTGCCCTCAACGCAAGGAAGCCCATCCATGAAATCTGAAGCATTGAAAAATACCCGGCTTGTCGCTGCACTTCTGGCTGCGGGCGCCATCGGTGGCGCCGGCGTCAGTGCGCTTAATGCTGTGCACCCTGCCGCCACGGCAGCCGTCCCCCCGGCCATCACCGCCGGCACCACAGCCTCGGTGCCCATGGCCCTGCCCGACTTCTCGCAGATCACCGAACGCTACGGCCCGGCGGTCGTCAACATCAGCGTGACCGGCATCACCAAAGTACGAAACGACTCCCCGATGGCACAGGACGACGGCGATGACGACGACACGCCCTCCGGTGATCCGTTCTTCGAATTCTTCAAACGCTTCCAGCAGGGCCCGGGGGCCCGTGGCGGCCGCGGCGGCCAGCAACAGGAAATGCCCACACGCGGTCAGGGTTCGGGCTTCATCGTCAGCCCCGACGGCATCATCCTGACCAACGCCCACGTGGTGCGCGATGCAAAAGAGGTCACCGTCAAGCTGACCGACCGGCGCGAATACCGCGCCAAGGTGCTGGGCGCCGACCCCAAGACCGACGTGGCGG
>NZ_JBFUGX010001172.1:0-697 GCF_056402675.1 Polaromonas sp. P3_C2
TGGTTAAGGTGATTGCGGTCAAGGATGGACAGCTCGTCAAAGCTGGAGACTTGCTCCTGGAGCTGGACGCCACCGCAACCCTGGCTGACCGTGATCGGTTGCAGCGCGAATTCTGGGAGACCCAGGCGGACGTGGCGCGACTCAATGCCTTGCTGTCGGGCAAGGACACTTGGGCCGAAACACGCGATTTGCCGGCTCCGATGCTTGCCAATCAGCAGGCAGTACTGGCTAATCGGCGCAGTGAGCAGGATTCACGTGTGGCCGCATTGGATGCTGACGTTGCAAGGCGTACGGCGGATCGCGAGGCCATTTCGGCGAATATCGCGCAGTTGCAGAATAGCCTGCCGCTGGTACGGAGAAAGCACGAAATGCGCGAAGAGCTGGCCAGCACGGGTCATATTGCGCAGACGGGCTTGATTGAAACCCGGCTTGAACTCCTCAACATGGAAAAGGATATCTCCGTGATGGGCAAGAGGTTGAATGAATCAGCAGCGAGCCTTAATGCATCTGTCCAACAGCGCAAACAGGCACAGGCCGAGTTTCGTGCCCGGGCCAGCGCTGAATTGGTGGACGCCATTCGCAAGCATGATGCGGCTCGCCAGGAGTTGATCAAGGCCACGCAGCGGCGCGACCTGCAAACGCTGCGCAGCCCGATTGACGGTGTGGTACAGCAGCTGGCAGTCACGACGGTCGGTGG
>NZ_JBFUGX010001173.1:0-696 GCF_056402675.1 Polaromonas sp. P3_C2
GTGCAATAGGAGATGCCTCCCGGAGCATCAAGGCTTCGAGAATCTCGTCGTCAAGCGTTATTCTGGTCACGTCAATCTGGGGGACCAGGACTTCGGCACGGTTGAAATTCCTGTTGGCGAGCGCCCGCTGAAAGTCCGAAGTCGGGTCAGGTAGCGCAATGGACTGAAACTCTTTGAGAAAGGCTGCTTTCTTCTTGGTCTGTTTGCCATCCGCATAGAGTTCGACCTCGTTGTAGTCGTCGGCTCCGACATGCAGTTTGACCATGTGCGCGCCGAGTTGGAAAAGGGCCGAAAGAATGGGCCTGTATTCCGAGCGATCCCCGGCATAAAACTGCACGCTCACTACATTCCGATAGCGCCGAAAGCGCTCCACGGAGAACTCATTGCACGCACCGGGCAGCGACGCGCCCAGGCTTTGAAGTGCCTTGTCGAAATACGACTCTGTCGCACCGAGTTGCGCACCGACTCTCTGCCCAAAGGATTCCGCATCCGTTTCTGCTTTGAACAGGATTTCTGCGCTGAAGTCTTGCATCTATTAGTCTTTCATGAGGGAGATAAAACGCAGGCTTGCCGAGAATCTGATGCTCTCGGATGGACCCAGATATGCGTGAATCCTTGTAGGCTTCACCACTTGCGAGCGCGCCGCCAGATCGACAGTTCCTGGGTGTCAGGCCGGTTCTCGATGGTGGCCATGAC
>NZ_JBFUGX010001174.1:0-696 GCF_056402675.1 Polaromonas sp. P3_C2
GATCGACACCCTCGTGATCCTGCCATTCGAGTCGGCGCCGCTCACGCAACCGGTCGCGCAGGTCAAGGGCAAAGGCGTGTACGTCACGGTTGTCGACCGCGGCCTGACGGATGCAAATGCGCAGGACGCCTACGTTGCCGGCGACAACCCCGGCTTCGGCAAGGTATCGGCGGAGTACATGGCCAAAGCCCTGGGCGGCAAGGGTAATGTCGTAGTACTGCGGGGCATTCCCACGGTCATCGACAACCAGCGCGTGGACGCGTTCACGGCTGTGATGAAGAACTATCCAGACATCAAGGTTCTGGATGCCAAGCACGGCAACTGGAACCGCGACGATGCCTTCAAAGTGATGCAGGACTACCTGACCCGTTTCAAGCAGATCGACGCCGTCTGGGCCTCGGACGACGACATGGCGGTTGGCGTGCAAAAGGCAATCGCGCAGGCCAAGCGAACCGATGTCAAGCTCGTGCTGGGCGGCGCGGGTTCCAAGGACTACATCAAGAAAGTCATGGACGGCGACAAGATCGTGACGGCCGACGTCACCTACTCGCCCGCCATGATTGCCGACGCGATGAAGCTCACGGCCGCCGCACGTGTGAAGGGCGAGAAGCTGCCGGCCACCACCATCATCCCGTCGGTGCTGGTGACCAGGGAAAACGCCAAGCAGTACTACTTCCCCGACTCCCCGTTCTGAGG
>NZ_JBFUGX010001175.1:0-695 GCF_056402675.1 Polaromonas sp. P3_C2
TGCTTGTGTTTGCGCTCGCTTGTTTTTTTGCCAAGAACGATTTTGAATATTTCAAACACTACGTCTACGACTTCACGCACGAAGGGGATAGATATGCCGCGTTAGCGGATACGACAGGAAATACAACGGGAAAGACAACGGGAGATACGGCGGCGAAGGCTGTCGCCGAGTCAAAGACACTCGCCATCTTTACCGGCGATACCGGTCATATCACCAAGGGAAAACTCCTGGATGCAAGCTACAAAAAAGAGTACGACCAGCTTCCTGAAAAACTCTACAACCTCAGTTTTGGTGAAACCATCTATTGCGTTACCTGCAAAGACGGCAAGGGCGAAAAGCAACGCGGGTACTCGCTGATTGAAACGAATACACCTCAGGACCTGGAAAAGTATCAAACGAAGGTCGGCCAGGAAAACTGGAAAGCCTATTTAAAGCTCGCGATGAAGGGTGCTGCTGAATACCCCACCCTGCTGCCAGCCTTGCTTAATGACAACTACCTGATTTCAGCAGAAGACTTCAGCAGAAAATACGGCAGCGACTTCGATGCGTTTTATCTCAAGGAATTGCCGTATGGCGTCAAAGAAAAGCTTCTCGATTTCTATTCATCCGATGAAGGAGCGGCCTATCGGTTCGTGAATTCCGGAAATCTCAAATACTCAAGCCTGTTAAGGGAAGGCGATTTCAGCGGCCAGGAC
>NZ_JBFUGX010001176.1:0-695 GCF_056402675.1 Polaromonas sp. P3_C2
CCCTTGCGAAGAACCATGCAGCAAGCCTCTCCCGTGATGGGGAAATCTTTTAAGGAATCACTCATGAAAACCTCCTTTAGTCGAGCGGTATAAATTTTCCACGGCTGGGTGTTCCACCCGTTGCGCCAGGCTCATATTGGTGTTGATGCGGGTTGGGATGTCCTCGACCGTGATCAGTGAAATCAATATCCCTCACTGGGTTTCCCTTTTCATCAAACTCTCTTGCTTGGTCATATCTTCCTCGTCGTCCGTCTCTTTGTCCAAGCTGAGTATGTGGGCGACCCTCCGCTTCGGGGTCTGGTACTGGTGTGTTATGTCTTGGGTGTCTTGGAAGATCTCGATCAGGAAATCTATTTCCTTCATTAGCGCTTTCCGAGTTCGTGCTATTACCCATCCAATTGCGAACACCATTGTAAGTAGCCTCACACATCTGAGAAGTAGCATTTGCAATCGCCGAGCCATAGTTCTTAATAAAAAAATATGTCCCACCAACTACCACCACGCCGGTTGCAACGGTTGCACAACTCACCCATCCAACACCGGGAACAAGACACAACAAACCGGCTGCCGCGGGTACTAACCCACTCGGGTCGGTAAAGCTGTTTGGGTTGCCTCCGACATAACTGTATGTGTTAATGCCACCTCTGAGCCCGATGGGATCGGACTGCATATAGCGCCCGATCCTCGGGTTGTAC
>NZ_JBFUGX010001177.1:0-694 GCF_056402675.1 Polaromonas sp. P3_C2
TGCGGCGGCCGGGCCGGTATAGGCGGCACCCCCAACGGTCAGCCCTGCGGCCGAGAACTCGGCTGCGCGTTTTTCTCCAACACCTTTGACGCGGGTGATGAAGTCATCCCAGTTTTTGAACTCGCTTTTTTTGCGCTCGGAGATGATCAGCTTGGAGGTGACGGGGCCGATGTGTTTGATGCCGTCGAGTTCGGCCTCAGTGGCTTTGTTGACGTCGACCGCAGCAAAGGCCGCAACGAGAGACATGGCGGCGAAAAACGCCAGTACTTTCTTGAACATGGAAATCTCCTCAATGATGGATGGGCGAGGTGCGTTATGCACCCTTGTGAATAAAGGTGCTGCTTTTATAACGGGCTGGTCTCAGGCAGCGTTGACCCGCCTGGCGTGATTTGGGCTTAGGGAAACCCTAGGCCTCAGCTGTTCTTGCCCAGCCACTGCATGTAGGCAGTTACACCCGCTTGCACATCGGCAAAAACATGGCCACATCCGGTGGCGCGCAGGGCGCCCAGGTCGGCCTGGGTGTAGCTTTGGTACTTGCCCACCAAGGCCGGCGGGAAGGTGATGTAGTCGATGAGTCCGCCACGCACTGCATCTTCCAGGCTCAGTGCGGCAGCATCCTGTCCTTTGCGCAGGTGTTTACGACCGCGAGGGCGACGTCGTTGAAGGGCTGGGCCCTTCCGGTGCCGAGGTTGAA
>NZ_JBFUGX010001178.1:0-693 GCF_056402675.1 Polaromonas sp. P3_C2
TCAGTGGATCAACTGCGGCCAGGCGGGGCCGCTGGGTTGGACCATCCCCGCGGCCCTCGGTGTAGTGGCCGCCGACCCGACACGTACCGTTGTCGGGCTGTCCGGCGACTACGACTTTCAGTTCCTGATGGAAGAGCTGGCCGTGGGTGCGCAGTTCAACCTGCCTTATGTGCAGGTGCTGGTCAACAACAGCTATCTGGGCCTGATCCGCCAGGCCCAGCGAGGTTTTGAGATGGACTACTGCGTACAGCTTGCTTTCGAAAACCAGAACGTACCGGCAGGCGAAGGTGATCTGCGCAGTTACGGCGTGGATCACCAGGCTGTGGTGCAAGGCCTGGGCTGCAAGTCATTGCGCGTGACCGATCCTGAAAAGATCAATGACGCCATGGTCGAGGCGCAGGTGATGGCACGCAAATACCGGGTGCCGGTGGTTGTGGAAGTCATCCTCGAAAAGGTCACCAATATCGCCATGGGCACGGAGATCGACAAGGTCAACGAGTTCGAAGACATCGACTGCCGCCACCCCAAGGGCCGTGAAGGCCTGGAACTGGCCGGCTTGCTTGAGTAAGCCCCTAGCAACGGCCAACGCCCCACCAGCAAAGAAATCATGCCTAAATTTTCCGCCAATCTCAGCATGCTCTATACCGAGCATGCGTTCCTCGACCGCTTTGAACCGGCTGCGAAGGCCGGCTT
>NZ_JBFUGX010001179.1:0-692 GCF_056402675.1 Polaromonas sp. P3_C2
CTTCTGCGCATTGTGGATAGCCGCCGTCCAAAGCCTGCTCGCTTAGCCTAAAAAATCCTGATTGGCCCGGAAGCCAAATTGGCGCCTAAATATGGGCTTTTTGATGCCCCCAGGCCGCCAAAATCCCTCCTGGCATAGTCAAAACACCGTGGAAGCGTCTATTTCGAGCGTGAAAAGGGCCTTGAGCCCAATCAGGACAAGCGCAACCAGCTCCTCTTCTGATAGCAAAACTGCAGTCCTGACCCTCGCTTGACAACCCGTTTGCAAGGTAAGGCAAAAGAAGTGGGAGGATGCGCCAGGCGTACTTCCTGACCTCGACGCGGCGGCGGTCGTGATGGCGGCGGCGGCAGTGGCGGCAACTGACTCCCCACCTAGCCTGTCTCCTACAGTGCAATCGGCCCTGCTCCGGGATGCTGGCGGTTACCTCGCCACTCCCCACTCCATCTTTAAGGACAAAGGCAGAAGCCATGGAAAGCCCCACCGATGCACTCACCATCTCCCGGCGAGGTATCCTGATCGCTAGCGCCGCTTCAGCGGCTGTGACCACTATGCCATCAGACGCAACCGCCGCCCCCTCTTCACCGCTCGCCGCACCCGGCTCCGYCCCTCAGGAGCGCGTGACCATCGAGGTCAACGGCACGGCCCACACCCTGAACCTGGACACACGCACCACGCTGCTCGATGCCTTGCGC
>NZ_JBFUGX010001180.1:0-692 GCF_056402675.1 Polaromonas sp. P3_C2
GTGCCGGCCTGGGCGCCCTGAAGGCTGCGAACGTGCAGCACCTGACCATTTGCTTCGGTGCCGTGGGCCATCTGCGAGCTGAAGCCGTACGCGCGGCCGTGGTCGCTTGCGGGGATGCCACCTATACCTACGCTACCACCAAGTCCAAAGCCGCCAGGAACGCAAAAGCCGGCCCTGGCAGGTTGCAACGGGTGGTGGTTGCCGTGAATGACGCCGCAAGTGCCCAGATCGCGCGACCCGGCATTGACAAGGGCGCAGCGCTGGTCAAGGGCATTGAATTTGCCAAGGAGTGGGCGAACCGCCCGGCCAACCACGCGACACCGACGCTTCTGGCCGGCGCTGCCAGAGAGCTGGGCAAGCTGCGCGGCATCAAGGTGGAGGTGCTGGGGCCCAAAGAGGTCGCCAAACTCGGCATGGGCTCCTTCATGGCCGTGGCGCAGGGTTCGGCCGAGCCCTTACGCTTTATAGTGCTGCGCTATGAGGGGGCGGCCAGGGCCGAGGCGCCCGTCGTGCTCGTTGGCAAAGGCATCACCTTTGACACGGGCGGTATCTCCATCAAGCCCGCCGCCGAAATGGACGAGATGAAGTTCGACATGTGCGGTGCCGCCAGCGTTCTGGGCACCTTCCGGGCGCTGGCAGAGCTGCGGCCGGCGCTCAATGTGGTAGGCCTGATTCCCGCCTGCGAAAACCTG
>NZ_JBFUGX010001181.1:0-692 GCF_056402675.1 Polaromonas sp. P3_C2
GATAACGCCCGATGACGAATTTCCAATAAGAACGTCTGCATTTCTCAAGGCCGCAAGGTACAGTGAACGTGGCAAGTGTGCAAAACGCCGTATGTCCAAGGCCTCAACGGCACGCAAAATTTCTGCAGAGCCGGCATCGGCATTGGGATCAAGCCAGATTACCTCGATGCCTTTTTCAGGCAATGTCTGGCGAATGGCAGATAGCAATGCAGTCGTCTGTTCATATGTACCCTGTGACTCCTGCACTACCGGATGAAACAGCACCAGCGCATAATGCGCTTCGGCCGACAAACCCAGCTCAACAGCAACTGTGGCGCGGGAGAAGTCGTACAGAAGTTGGAGATCGTCCAGGCTGGGAGCACCCGTGACCCAAACATGTTCGGGCTTTTCACCCATGCGAATGACACGCTCCCGTGACTCTTCTGTCGCCACAAAATGCCAGTGGGAAAGTTTTGTCAGCGCATGCCTCACAGGTTCGTCAACAGTACCAGACCGCTCGCCACCGTGCAGGTGAACAATTGGCACTCCCAAGTGCAGAGCCGCAATGGCACCGGCCAGCATTTCACCGCGATCACCAATGACCAGCAGCAAATCCGGTTTTTCCTCTTCAAGGACACGCGTCAGTCCAATGATGGCCTGTCCGATGCCGCTTGACATAGCAGCAGCGGTGCGCAACCCAACGTCTGTGGGTA
>NZ_JBFUGX010001182.1:0-685 GCF_056402675.1 Polaromonas sp. P3_C2
GGCCCCCACCCTGCTGCGCGACGTGCCGGTAACGCACAGGCTGGCGCAGGATGAAGTGTTCGGCCCGGTGCTGTGCGCCATGAGCTTCAAAAACGAGGATCACGCAGTGGAACTTGYCAATGCCACGCTGTTCGGCCTGGTCGCCGGCATCTGGACGCGCGATGGGGCACGCCAGTTCCGCATGGCCAGGCGAGTGAAAAGCGGCCAGGTGTTCATCAACAACTACGGCGCCGGCGGTGGTGTGGAATTACCTTTCGGCGGCGTGAAGTCATCGGGCTACGGCCGTGAAAAAGGCTTTGAGGCCTTGCATGGCTTCACCACGCTGAAAACAGTGGCCATACGACACGGTTAAGCCGACCCCGGCCGCAAGGTCTCGGGTTCGTGCCCCTCGCCACGGCCGCCCTGCAGTCAGCCCTTGATTTGCGCCGTCTTCACAACGCTTTCAGCTTTTGGCAGAAGCCGCGGGAAAAATGAAAGCCTGGGAGCAAGGAAGGTGGCAGCGAACAATTCGCCATTTCGCTGGCTAAGCCAGCCTACGCCGTTGAGCTGGACATCATCGCCCTTTCTCGTCACGGTAAATTCGAACCGCGCACCTTTCTCACCCGCAAATACCGAAGGTTCAACCTTTGTCATGTTGACGATGGAACCGTCTGCCGAATACATGATCTCGAAAAGGTTGACCAAT
>NZ_JBFUGX010001183.1:0-685 GCF_056402675.1 Polaromonas sp. P3_C2
GTTGGACAAACTCACGGCAATCACCTACCCCAGCGGAACAAAGGTCAACTACAGCTACGATGCCCAGGGCGTGGTCAATGCCGTCACGGTCAATCCGCCGAACGCCAACGGCGTGGGCACCAATACCGGCACCACCCTGCCGCTGATAGCAGGCATCACTACCAATGCTGAAAGCAAACTGACTGGCTGGAGCTGGGCCAGCAGCAAGACTCAGGCGATTGCCTATGATGCCAACGGCCAGATCAGCGCATACAACCTGGGCGACCCAACCAGCACTGGCATCCGTCGCACCGTTAACCGGGACAGCGCCGGGCGCATCACCGGCTACASCCACACCAGCAACGGGACTCCGGTGCCCAGCCTGGACCAGAGCTTTGGCTATGACAACCTGAACCGGCTGATCAGCGCCACTCTGGGCAGCAGTGCGGTGCAGTACAGCTACGACGCCACCGGCAACCGTACGGCCAAAGTCATTGGCGGCACCAGCTACCCCAACACGATTGCCACCACGAGCAACCGGCTGAACCAGACCCAGGACAGCACGGGAACAGCCACCGTGCAACACGATGCGGCGGGCAATATCACGAGCGATGGGACCAACAGCTATACGTACAGCGACCGCGGGAGACTGGCGACGATGACGAACGCCGGTGGCACGGTGAGCTACAGCTACAGCGCGCTGGAG
>NZ_JBFUGX010001184.1:0-684 GCF_056402675.1 Polaromonas sp. P3_C2
GCGCTTGCCTTACCGGACTAGCAACGCCCTTCACGTCTCTGCCAAAGTTAAAACTGCGAATTACCAACCCCTTATGCGATCTCTGTTTTGGCGTATTTCTTTCATCAGCCTGCTGCTTCTTTGCACAAAATTCGCGCCTGCGGCTGGCTTGGGAGTCAACGACATACACCAGTTGGACGGCATTCAGGTAGATGACAAATCAGGCACCATTACGCTGGTTCTGGTCATTGACCGGCCACTGGAAGACGGCCTGACCAAACCACGCGCCATCCGCAAACTCAATGCCTATTCGGAATGGGTGCATAGCGCAGAGCTCGGCAAAGCTTTTCCTCACGCCAAAGCCGATCTGGGGATTCGCATACTTATCACGCATCCCAGGGCGCGCTCGGCCCTCGGCGAAGCTGTGCTATCGCAACTGGCCGGGCGCTGCAAAGACCTTCACTTCGAAGCGATATTCAGCCTGCGGGATACGAAATTGTGAAGCGCCTGCATAGGCGTATCCGATGATTTTGTGACGCACGGTCCTACGTGGGGGTGACCTCACCCTGCCACCCGATCCCGAATCTGCTGCAACGCCGCCGGGTCATCCATCGTCGTTAAATCCCCCGGGYCCCTGCCCTCGCACACSGCCTGGATCGCGCGGCGCAGCATCTTGCCGCTGCGGGTTTTTGGCAGCGCTAAAGC
>NZ_JBFUGX010001185.1:0-683 GCF_056402675.1 Polaromonas sp. P3_C2
ACCTGCAGCCAGCTCCAGCGATCCCGATAAGCCTTCGCTTTTTGCTCGAACAGCGGCAGGTGGTTGCACAGCGGGTTGGGGCTGAGCTTGYCCTCGTACAACTGCGCCAGGCCGTTGGGCGCATAAAGCTCTACATCCGTCCGCTCCGCAGTATTTGCCCTTAAGCCGACACACGTACAGCTCACCAGAAACCGGTCAATACCATCGCGGGAGCTTTGCAGGGCGGGGTAGGGGAAACCGAAATACTCCTCATACCAAGTATGGACCCTGGCCTGGTTTTTGGCTTCCACCACAATGCCCCGGCCCGCAAAGCGGGCGCTGACACGTTCATTGACGGCTGCTTCGCCCGCGCCTGAAAGGTCTGCAGCGTCAAAGTAAAACAGGTCGTAGTCTTTGATGTGGGCTTCGGGCGATTGCCCCGAGTGCAGGTTCCAGATTGTCTGGAAGAGGCATCCCGCCACCAGCCATGCGTCAGGCAGTCCCAGCGCAGGCAGGTGTTCCAGAATGAACCGGTTGTGGCGGTTTTTCAGCGCGTCCCGGATGAATTCATCCGGGAGTACGGCCTCAGACGACCTTGGCAATCGACGCGCAGACGTAGTCGATGTTCTTGCTGTTCAGGGCGGCTACGCACATGCGGCCGGTGTCGGTGCCGTAAACGCCGAATTCATTGCGCAGGCGCACCA
>NZ_JBFUGX010001186.1:0-680 GCF_056402675.1 Polaromonas sp. P3_C2
TTTTGAGAGTCACGTCCCCCGGCGGAGTCGCTGCGGCAAATTTCGCCAGTTCACCGTAGTGGGATGAGGGGCCTGAGGGGTGCGAAATCACGCCGTTTTTGACTGTGAGCTCATCCACCGGCAATTTCCAGTCCAGCGAGGCGGCCCCCAGCAGGGATGCCCGGGCCGTGGCAGCGGCCAGGCGCACCACGTCCCAGGCATCCGCCAGGCTTGAGGAACCCCCTGTCGCGTTGATGCCGAGCTCACGGGCAACCTTGCCCATCATCCACTCGCCGATCCTGACCGGGGTGGGGCGAACCCTGGGGGCGCCTTCTTTGGCAAAGTCATCGACGTCCAGTGGATGAAAGGGCAGGCTGCCCACCAGCATCGCGACATTACCGTAAATGGCATCAGAACCCGCCTGCGCCACGGTCACCCGCTGCAGCGGCACGTCAAGCTCTTCGGCCACCAGCATGGCCAGCGCCGTGTGCACGCCCTGACCCATTTCGCTGCGCGGCATGGCCAGCACCACACCGCCGTCCGCCCGGATCTTGATCCAGCCATTGAACACCGCGCCATCAAGCTCGGGAATGCTCGCAGGCCAGGGCTTGGCCGGGCTGCCCAGCCGGGAGCGCGCCGGCAACAGGCTCCAGCCCACCAGCAATGCGCCTGCCGCACCGGTTGCACTGAGCAGCCAGGCC
>NZ_JBFUGX010001187.1:0-680 GCF_056402675.1 Polaromonas sp. P3_C2
CCCGACGACATACTCCAGCTGCGCCGCCTGTGCCATGTCCTGCATGCGCTGGTGGGTCGTGGTGTCGCGGGCAACCCCCACCAGCACCGGCTTCGCAGGCAGGCCGTCGCAAGCGGCGATCATGCGGGCCATCAGCGCGTCGTCAAATTTGGCCGAGCCGCAAAAAAGCATCACAAAATGCGGCCACTCCGGAAGGAAAGCCCGGCGCAGCCCGTGCGTGAGGCCGTTGCGCGCCACGGCAATCAGCCGGCATGGGTAGCCGCCTTCCATGAAGTCGACATACTCGCTGCTGCCGTCAAAGTCTGTCTCGCCGGCAAAGCGCCGTTTGGCGACCACCCCGCCGGTTTTTTGGGCCAGCCAGCCCACCATGTCGAAAGCCTCGGTGCCGCTGGCCGAGCAGATACCCATGCGGTGAAAGGCTTCGGGGTCTGCCAGTGCCTGCGCCTGGGCAAGCTGCATGGGCGCCGATAGGCGGCGAAGCACCGAGGAGGGCGAATACTGTTTGCCCTTTTCAAGTTGCTCCCGCAGTGCCATGACCCGGCGGCCGAAATAAACCGCCGACTCGGTGGCCTGCGACATCGCCATGGACCACGGTGTCKGCAAAAGCCGCCGCCCCTTGCTGGTGTGCAGGGTATGGGGTGAATGGTGGCGCGGGTCGTGTTGCACAACATGCTGCAGCA
>NZ_JBFUGX010001188.1:0-680 GCF_056402675.1 Polaromonas sp. P3_C2
TTCCTGGCTGGCGCGGCCTTGTTCTCGCAGAAGTCCGACGCATACTCGGCCAGAATGCGGTCTAACCATTCGGTCAAGCGGACAGCCCCCCGTGGCACCGGGTTCTGCCGCTTACCTCCAACGTTAAACATCATTCATGCGCGAGAGGTTTCCTTTCACGCACCTGTCCGGATACTGGCTTCGGTCTACCTATGGGATCGCCTATAGATCGGGTTCGGAGGCCATAGTGGCCTCTAACGGAACCTTGAATGTCCGGGCTTAATGACTCGATTATTTAGAAACCTGCGAATCACCAAGCAGACCAACGTTACAGCACCCAGCAGCACGCTAGCTTGAACAAGTGGCCAAAAACCATTGACGTCATAACGCACGCCTCTGTTCACAAAATCTGCGTCGGAATAAATTGCTGCCGCACCAAGTAAAGTAGCGAAGCCCATCATCCACAAGAATTCAATCGACGTTTTCACAAATTCGTCTTTTGTCGATTCGAATACTGAAAATACAAGATGGGCTGCGGTCAAGAGAACCGGCAAGCTCAAGGCCAAATACAGTGACAGGGGATATGAATCTTCTCGGTATATGCGAAACATAACGAGGCAGAGTCCCCAGCTAATCCACCTAATGTTAATAAGATTACTGATATTCATCTAATTCCCCCAGGCCAGAGCGGCCATTAAAAC
>NZ_JBFUGX010001189.1:0-680 GCF_056402675.1 Polaromonas sp. P3_C2
GGTCTTGGCGTCGTTCAGCGCTAGGTGCAGCAGAATCCTGGGCGCATGGGCCTTGATAACCCTGTGCATCAACACGCCGACGACGACCATCGGCAGGCCCACCCAGAGGTAGCCGTACATGGAAAGCACCACACCGATGCCCAGGAGGGGCAAGGAAATGCCGACAACAAACAGGCGGTGCTTGACGTATTTTTGCGCACGCTCCGGATTCACGATCACGCGGAACCGGCCGTGCGGCAGGCCGGTGCGGAATTCCTGGTGCGGAACATAAATCGCTGACGGGCTTTCAGGGGGTTCAGTGCCTTCACTTTTTCCGGTCTCGATTCCGGTTTCGGAATTTGTCTCTGTCATTTTTTTTCCCGTCAGTTTGAATTCAACAAAATGCCGCAAGCGGCGCGGCAACTACACCACCGTCAGCTTGGCCACGCTCAGGGCCAGCCACTTCACGCCATGGCGTGTGAAGTTGATCTGTGCGCGCGCATCGTCGCCGCTGCCCTCCAGCATCAGCACTTTTCCTTCGCCGAACTTGGCATGGAACACTTCCATGCCGCTTTTGAGTCCATGCGAAGGCGCATTCTTCTGAGGCGGCACCGGTGGGTTGGCAAAACGCTCTGCGCTGCCGGATTTTGAAGAAAAAACGCCGCTAGCCCAATCTCCACGTGCGCCACCAGCTCCTGAAT
>NZ_JBFUGX010001190.1:0-680 GCF_056402675.1 Polaromonas sp. P3_C2
ACCCTTCGCGCCGGGCATTATTTATATATAACTCATAGATAATCATTTATATGAAATACTTTAACTATCATTAATCATTCATTCTTTCTACAGTTGTCTCAAGCCCGGTGCATCACGCATCGAAAAGTGCCCCCAGAGCATCCACCCATCAAAGGAGACCTCCATGCTCAACGCCTCGCTTGACAACACTGCCGCCGACCGGACCGATCAGACCCGCCACGCCTACAACGCCGCATTCGAAGAGCTCGGCTTGACCTGGCACTGGGATGCACCCACTTATGCCCGATTGCAGGCCCAAGGCCGCGATGCCGTGCGTACCTATCTGGAGACCGAGCAGGCGCATCTGCTGCGAGCCTACGAAGCAGATTTCCTGGTTGAGGCCATCGAAGCGGCCAAGGCCCGCTGCCATGCCAGCATGGTCGCCAGCCGGGCAAACCCGGCTCCTTATGCCGGCTGGTCCAGCCATTCACTCACGCCAGCCAATAGCCGGCCAAAAAACACCACGCCAGCACCCCGGTTCACGCCGAGTGCGCTGTACACGTGAAGGGCCGGAATGTCTAACCGTTGGCTACGTTTCAGGGAAGGCAATTCAACCGGCTTCGGAACTCTCGAGGGAGAGAACATCCGGGTTTGCCAGGGCGACATATTCTCCGGTGCGACACCCACGGACCGGGTGCTGC
>NZ_JBFUGX010001191.1:0-678 GCF_056402675.1 Polaromonas sp. P3_C2
CACATTCTCAAACGACAAAGCTGTCACCAAGGTAAAGAGGTCGGGCACGAGAGCCTGCAATCTATTGCCGGGATTTGGCGCTTAACGAAAACGTTGATTTCCAACGAATTTTCTATTGGAATTGATGAAATTATTGAAAACAAAATACCGTACCAACTAGAGACTGGTTACAACAATTGCGGCTCAATGTAATACTAAAGATCGATAATCAGGGAGATTCCTAGAAGAGTTCACATACAACATGAAAATAAACCCGCAGGTGGTGGTCGATGGACTCATCGACCACATCACCGCCGCAGTTCTCATTGCCCCTGAAGTTGAAAAATTACTTCAGCGAGAGAACAAGGACCGGTTCAACCGGGCTGGCTATCAACTTCTTGGAGCACTTCCCGATGGCCCCACGAAGCTCGACTTCTTCTGCGAAATAACACTTCAGGCAGAGAAGCAACGCAGCTCCTTCCTTGTGAAGATCCTCGGCCAGGCGGGTTATGAAGACTCGCGCTGGAGAATCACCCAGATCTATGACGTTGAGGTGGATCCACTGGACCGCGGGGATACAGGATTTTCGAGCGTGATCTGAAACGGGCTGCGTGGACACCATTCGCCACAGGAGCGGCAATGGAGATCGCAGGCCGCAAGAGCGCAAGTAGATGATCAACCAGCTCTCCGCGTATCGTC
>NZ_JBFUGX010001192.1:0-676 GCF_056402675.1 Polaromonas sp. P3_C2
ACATGGCAGATGGTGCCTCCGCTCACGCCCAGCTCGGAACTCTGTTTCGCGGACTTGTCATAGGCTACGGGTTTGTCTTTCCCTGCATCGTGTTTTACGGTCGTGGGTTCTGATTTGGCCGGTGCCGGTCTTGTGTAGGTCGGCTTTCCGAGCTGCGCATGGTTGTTCCCCACCGAGAGCAGCAGGGCCAGTACGGTAAATGTGAAGCGGGCCGCAGTGGGGACGGAAGGCGGTGTTTTCACGAACAGCTCCTCGGTTGCACGGGAAACCACTCTAGAACTTGTATCGCACTACTGCATCCTCCAATTGAGGGAGATTCACCGGCTCGGCGCCGCAGGCCTCAGAGGTCGCGGAAATGGTTCAAAGGCGCCAGCGCACTGAAGTCGCCCGCGCGCTTCTCCTTCATGGCCGTCACCGCCTCACGCACATGCGCATTGCTCCAGATCRCGCCCTGCAGCCAGCCCATCTGCTTGAGCGCGTCGTCCACCGAGTGGTCACGCGTGTAGTGGATGGCCTGCTTGGTGCCCCAGATGGCCACCGGCGGCTTGGTGGCAATCTCGCCGGCGCATTGCATGGCGGCCGCCAGCATCGCCTCGGCCGAGTCAAACACTTCATTGACGAGGCCGTAGCCCAGCGCCTTGGCCGCCGGCATTCGCCGCCCGGTGTAAGCCAATTC
>NZ_JBFUGX010001193.1:0-674 GCF_056402675.1 Polaromonas sp. P3_C2
AAAGTGGACTGCACCGCCCGGGCATATGGTTTGTCCATCCCGGCGGTATCTTTGAAGATCGAAAACATCAACCCGCAAAGTAGGGCAATTCCCGGAATGCCCAGCTGAACACCCCACAGCAGGTATTCCTGATGCGGATTTCCGTTTTGTACAGGCTTGTAATCCTGCTTTTCCCGTTGCTCAAGCCGGTTGTATTCGCTTGCCCAGCTCCCGGCCCCGGCGCCCAGAATCGGGTTGTCGCCAATCGACTGCACCGCCCTGTGCCAAAAATGGAGCCGGATGCCTGAAGAGCTGGATACTGCGCCGTAACCGGTTGCTATATCGGCCCCCTTTTTACAGGAAAAAGACTTTATTTCGGTCTGCGCTTCCACAATTCTCTGGTGCATTTTGGATGAACCAAATGAGAGAGCTACAAGAAAGATAAAAGGCAGAAGTACAGTGACTATTCGATAGCGCTTGGGTAGTTCCCACATGATGGCGCTCGACAGCAAAAGGATTGCCACCACGTGCCCGGTACGGCCACTCAGCACAAAAAATACATTGCACAGCGCCAAGATCGCGGCCAATACAGCGAAATGTGGGCCAAAGCGCCCGGGGAAGAGGGCGCGTAAATGCCAGCAGACCGCTGCGAACACTCCGCTCATGATGCTCTGGTCCAGATAGCTGGAGAATAC
>NZ_JBFUGX010001194.1:0-667 GCF_056402675.1 Polaromonas sp. P3_C2
CGGTTAAGGGTCTCCTGAACAAGAGCGCCGAGCAAACCAAAAAACTGGCCAAAGTCACCCGCCGGCCGTGAAAAAGTCGCGAGCAGGTAGAAAAACCGCCGTTCATCCGCCTGCACGCTGATCTCGGTAATGCGCTCCTGGCCTGCGGGGGTGGCGGCGGTGAGCCGCCGGGCACCGGGCGCGACGCCGATGGCTGTATAGCTATTCGGTGGCATGGTGGCCACTTTGACGCCATCCACCAGCACGGTCACTGTCTCCATGTCTCCGGAAATTCTCACCAGATACAGCAGCGCTTGCCCCGGCATGGGGTCTTGCAACTGTATTTCTTTTGGCTGCGGTGTGGCCGTAGCTGCGGGGGGATTGGCCCAGGCGCAGACACTCGCAAGCAAAAGTATCCCTGACAGTGCACGTCGGATCATCTTGGCCTTCAAGTTCGGGTGAATCGAGCCGTAGCGGCTGCGTAGCGCTGCTGATTCTAGAGGGTCGGGCGAACAAAAATGCCTCGGAGGGCTGAGTGTTGACGCTTGCACCCCCTGTCTCTGCGGAATGAGCCCTATGGTGAAGTTCGATGCTGACACTAGGACGACAAGGTACTGTCACGAAGCATGAACTGGAGCGCGGAGGCGCCTACAAAAGCCAGAAAAAAAGCGCCAATCCAGATCGAGAG
>NZ_JBFUGX010001195.1:0-666 GCF_056402675.1 Polaromonas sp. P3_C2
GAGCACCAGCGCGGACAAATCCACGCCGCCCACCGTGGGGATCACGCGGCGCAGGGGTGCCAGCAGGGGCTCGGTCAGGCGCCCCAGCAAACCATACGCGGGTGAGCCAGGCTGCACCCACGACAGGATGGCAAAACCGAGCACCAGGATGAACAGGGTTTGCAGCGCCACGCGGATCAGCATCTTCAGCGCAAAGGACAGCAGCGTCAGCAAGGCAACAGGCGCAGCCTCAGCAGTCCACAGGGTGCCCCCCGTCAGCAGGCCAAACAACAGGCCCCACAGCAACGCATAGGCCAGCGCCAGCAACACGGCCGCCAATACGCTGGCCCAGTCCACCCGGGACTGCATCACTGGCCTGGGCAGCACGCGGCGCAAGGGCTTGACCAGCCAGTCGGTCACGGCCATCACAAAATGGCCGGGCTGGGCCGTCATGTTGACCCGGACCCAGTTCATCCAGGCCCGCAGCAAGGCCGCTGCAATCAACAGGAAGAACAGCGTTTCAAGCAGGAAGGCCAATACGCGCATCAGCATGGGCAGAGTGCCTTATGCGTACGGCGCGCAGATAAAGAAAAAATGTTGTGCGGAAATTTCATGGTGTCCCGGCGCCTAACGGCGCGGCTTCTTGCCCTGCTTGCGGCCCGGAGGGTTGCCTGCCGCTTTCTTGAC
>NZ_JBFUGX010001196.1:0-665 GCF_056402675.1 Polaromonas sp. P3_C2
CCGACCCGGATGGCGACGCTTCGCAGCGGCTGGGGACACAGTGGCTGCAATCGCTGCTCGACATCCAGCAGGAAACACGCGATGCGGCCGAGTTCTGGGATCACGTCAAGATTGACCTGTTTCCCGAGGCGGTCTATGTGTTCACGCCGAAAAGCCAGATCATGGCCATGCCGCGCGGCGCGACCATCGTGGACTTTGCTTACGCCATTCACAGTGACGTGGGGCACCGGGCCGTGGCGGCCAAAGTCAACGGCGAGCAGGTGCCACTTCGCTCAGAGCTGCATAACGGCGACGTGATCGAAATCATCACGGCGTCGGTCTCCAGCCCCAACCCCGGCTGGCTGGGATTTGTACGCACGGGGAAAGCCCGCTCCAAAATACGCCACCACCTGAAAACCATGGCGCTGTCCGAGTCGCAAGACCTGGGCGAAAAAATGCTCGCGCAGGCGCTGCGTGCCGAGGGCATCGAACGCGAACGCCTCCCCGACGACGATGAAGCCCACCACGCCACCTGGGAAAAGATCCTGCGTTTTACCGGCAACCGGTCACGTGCCGATCTGCTAACCGACATCGGGCTGGGCAAACGGATCGCCAGCATGGTGGCCAAGCGCATCGTCACCCTGCTTGCCGAAACCGGTGAAAAACCCAATGCCCTGCTCATGAGC
>NZ_JBFUGX010001197.1:0-659 GCF_056402675.1 Polaromonas sp. P3_C2
GGTACGGCGCCGCGATCGGCCGCGGGTAACATGGAGGCTTCAAACGCGGGTATTTCCCTCTGGAAATTTCCGCGTTACGACCCGCCATGCTCCCGCGCTGATCAAGGTCTCGAAGCGCGCATGCTGCTACCTTTTCGGGACAGCAAAGGATGCCAGAAAGTTCTATGCAAGCCAGAAAATTCGATGTCGTCGCACTCGGCGAGGCCATGGTGGAGTTCAACCAGACCCAGGCCGGCCAGCCTAACTACCTGCAGGGCTTCGGCGGAGACACCAGCAATGCCGTGATTGCCGCCGCACGCGCAGGAGCCTGCACCGCTTACCTCACACGCCTGGGCGGCGACACTTTCGGCCAATCACTGATGGCGTTGTGGGCCACTGAAAACGTCTCCACCGCGGCGGTGCAGCAAGACCCGGAAGCCAGCACGGGCCTTTACTTTGTCACGCACGGCAAAAACGGGCATGAATTCAGCTACTTGCGCGCAGGCTCTGCCGCCAGCCGCATGACGCCGGGCTGGCTGCAGCAAGCCGGCGCAGCCGATGCCGTGCGCCAAGCCAAGGTTCTGCATGTATCGGGCATCTCGCTGGCGATTTCCGCCAGCGCCTGCGACACAGCCTTTGCCGCGATGAAACTGGCCAAAGAGGCCGGTACCCTCGTGTCG
>NZ_JBFUGX010001198.1:0-654 GCF_056402675.1 Polaromonas sp. P3_C2
GGTCCGGGGGAAGAGCATTCTATCGAGTAAGCCGGCAGCCAGGCTGACGGGGGTGTAACGTGCCGGGCAAGAAGATTCGCAAATATGCACATCTTTTCGGGCTTGCGGCAGCGGCTTCCGGCGCGGCGGGCGCGGCAGGCACCCGGCCTACAATTGGGCCATGAGCTCCTCTCCCCCTTTTTCCACGATCAACGCCCTGTCCCCACTGGACGGCCGCTACGCGAACAAACTGAACCAGTTACGCCCCCTGATGTCCGAACAGGGCTATATGCACCGCCGCGTTCAGGTCGAAGTGGCGTGGTTCATCGCGCTGTCCGATGCCAAATTCGCCGAATTCAAGCCGCTGAGCCCGGGCGCCCGCACTTATTTGCTGGGTCTGGTCAAAAACTTCTCGGAGGCCGATGCGTCGRCCATCAAGGAAATCGAAAAGACTACCAACCACGACGTGAAAGCCGTCGAGTACTGGATCAAGTCGAAATTCGAAGCCAGGCCGGAGCTGCAGGGCGCCAGCGAATTTGTGCACTTTGCCTGCACCAGCGAGGACATCAACAACACCAGCCACGCGCTGCAGCTTAAAAGCAGCCGCGACCTGGTGGTGCTGCCGGCGCTGGACAAGGTCATTGCGCAGCTGCGCGAAATGGCCCACATCTATGC
>NZ_JBFUGX010001199.1:0-654 GCF_056402675.1 Polaromonas sp. P3_C2
GACCAGGCGCGCAGCCCTTCCTGCTCGAAACGGAATGGACGCACATTCAGGCCCAGGCTTTCGAGCTTTCCAATGAGCTCGTGTTTACGGAACGGCGTGACATAAAAAAGAAAGAAACCGCCGCCGCCGGCGCCAAGCAGCTTGCCGCCAAGGGCTCCGTGCGCGCGCGCGTCCTCATAGATTTGGTCGAGCCGGTCGTTCGATATCTTGCTGCTGAATTGGCGTTTGAGCAGCCACRACTCATGCAACGCCTGGCCGAACTGCAGCAGCCTGCCGCGCAACAGATGGTTGCGAATGCGGTAGGTGAGCTCGACATTGGTCTGCACTTTCTGCCTGATGTCATCCTGCTGCATCTGCTGGCGCTGGTCCTGGTGGATGTCGCCGGAGTCGTGTGGTGAGCCGGTATCGCAAAGTACCAGGCTTTCCTCGAGTTCGAGCTGAACATCGGCCGGTATCCGCAGCGGATGAACGATGTTCTGGTCCATCCGGAATTCCATGAAATTGAAGCCGCCAAACACCGTCGCGTACTGGTCCTGCCAGCCCCCCGCAATACCCAGATAGAGCCGCTCGGCCTGAAATGCAAGTTCCGCGATTTCGTGCGAGTCCCAGCGGTCCTGGCGGAACTGATTGAAGCAGCCAAGCACGGCTGCCGCG
>NZ_JBFUGX010001200.1:0-654 GCF_056402675.1 Polaromonas sp. P3_C2
CATCACCGGCTACACCCACACCAGCAACGGAGTCCCGGTGCCCGCACTGGACCAGAGCTTTGGTTATGACAACCTGAACCGACTGATCAGCGCCACCTTGGGCAGCAGTGCGATCCAGTACAGCTATGACGCCACGGGCAACCGCACGGCCAAAGTCGTTGGCGGCACGAGCTACCCCAACACCATTGCCAGCACCAGCAACCGGCTGAACCAGACGCAGGACAGCACCGGCGTCGCCACCGTGGTGCATGATGCGGCCGGCAACATCACGAGTGATGGGACCAACAGCTACACCTACAGCGACCGCGGGAGGCTGGCGACGATGACGAACGCCGGTGGCACTGTGAACTACAGCTACAGCGCGCTGGAGCTGAGGATGAGCAAGACGRGSCCGACGGCYCTGGTACCTACCGGTGCGGCTTACTACGTTTATGACGAAGGAGGCAAGCTGCTAGGTGAGTACGATGCCAATGGCGTTCCTCAGTATGAAACCATCTATATGGGCAGCCCGGTCGGGGTGATCAAGCAGACGGGGACGGCAGCAGGAAGCGACATTGCCATCAGCCTGTACAACGTCTCAACCGATCAGCTGGGTGCGCCACGAATCATCACGCGGCAGAGTGACGAAGCCGTCGCTTGGCGCTGGGATACGGC
>NZ_JBFUGX010001201.1:0-653 GCF_056402675.1 Polaromonas sp. P3_C2
CAGTTTGATTCTGTATTCTGCGACGATATTGTTTTTTTCGCGCGCCATGATTTCCAGCTCTTCGCCTGAAATTTTCCCCTCCGAAAACATCTGGCTGTAGGGGTCGGCGATGACTACGTCTACATGGGTGGTCACAAAATCTACACTCAGATAATGGGCAAAAGGTGAGTTGGGAATGCCTTGCAATTTCCACTCGTCATTGTTTTTCTTGTCAAACAGTGCAAACAGGGCGGGCGTGATGATTCGCACATGCGTAGGATCGTTGATGAAATTGTCGTGCCTGGGATGGGGTACGTTGATTTCAATCACAGCATTGTTTTTGCATACGCGATAGAGTTCTTTCATGATTCCCAGAAAAACACTGGATTGCTGGCCCATGTGCTCAAGAGAGTGATTGAAGGCGACGGTATCGACTGAACTGTCGTCCCACATCCACGGGGTCACTTCCACGTTACAAACTACGTCCGGGTTGCATTCCTGAAATGCGTCCACGTTGACATATCCGGCAAACTTGTTGTGACCGCAGCCAATATTGAGTTTCATGAGGATTTACCGCAGTTTTTGATGAATGATGAGTCGGTGGTGATTATCGGTGTGTGCAAACACAAGCTGTTTGCGGGCCCCCGGACAGCGCTGATCAGACACTAGAAAAC
>NZ_JBFUGX010001202.1:0-652 GCF_056402675.1 Polaromonas sp. P3_C2
CAAGACGATTTCTCGGCAGCGGCATTGCGCTTTGCATAGGTCTCTGCGGAGTCGCCGTCGCCCGGTAGTTTGTGTTTCACCAACGTCAGCTTAGCAGCATCCTGCGTCCACTTCGCCGACCACCCGTGAGACGACTTCGCCGTCGCATCAAACGCAGTCAGGCCGACCGAAGCCAGCCACACAAAAAAGAACACGCAAAATCCATCGGCGTCACGGTCTGTTCCGTCCAGCTCCATGCGCAGTTTTTCGGCGCCATCGAGCATGACCTCCAACTCCGTGGCTTGGGTTGCTTCATGCAAGGCATCCACCACGTTGAACTGATAACTGGTGTATGGCGCATGCGGCAGGAAAATATCGGGCGACAACTTGTTGGTCGTCAGCGCCGACTTGGCGAGCGCAGAATCCGACAACAATGCCCGCAAGGCACTGCCGTCCTTGCTGTTCACTGCCGCAGCAAAGCGCGAAAGTGCCTGCAGGGCTTCAGGGCTTACTTTTTTGGCCGTGATTTTTAAAGAAAAAGGTTCTGACATTGTTAGTCTTACGCCAAAATTAGTGCCTGGCTATCGGCCGGCGATCAAGGCCGACACAGCCGTTGAACCAAATCGTCTGACAATCCCGCATCTTTCAGCCCGTATTCGGAGCCATGGAAGAC
>NZ_JBFUGX010001203.1:0-652 GCF_056402675.1 Polaromonas sp. P3_C2
CAAAGGGGTGCCGGGTAGTTGTGTCAAATGCTGATACGCCCGAAGTTCGCGAGTTGTACCGGGGTTGGGAGATCATCAGCATCGAACTTCGCCGATGGATTACAGCGGCCAAAGCTAAACACTTTGTGCGTGAGATCATTGTGTTGTCCCCTCGATAAAAATTGAATTTGGGAGTTCAGTGATATGCAAAGTCCTGCTTGGTTAAACCGTGCGTCCGTTGGGGACGGTTGTCTTTGGCTGTTTATTCAGGTAGGCGTAGGGCTTTTGCCTTTATGGGGTTTGGCCGCAATCTTTTTCCTTGTAGGCAGAAAATATGAGATGTACGACCTGCTGAAAAATGGCGAGTTCGTTTTATATGCGGCGTCCTTTGTTACCGGTGGGTTGTATTCGGTTAGGCACGATATTTTTCCTTTCAGAAAATCAATTCAGGTGGTGCTTGTCATCATTGTGGTGCTCGCGACAGTCGTATTTGCCTCGATTTCGGTTGTCAATATCGGGGAAAAACCGAGTTGGCTTCGGATTGACCAGACCGCTCTAACAACAATCAGCTATGGAGTGTTTGCAGTCTCTACCCTTCTCTGTTTTGGTATTGCTATTGCTGAGGCGGGCAATGCGGGTTTCAACATTCCTGAAAAGCTCCGAAAAGACCGGA
>NZ_JBFUGX010001204.1:0-649 GCF_056402675.1 Polaromonas sp. P3_C2
ATACAGGGACGGCTCGCCTTCTG
This sequence comes from Polaromonas sp. P3_C2, assembly GCF_056402675.1. Taxonomy (NCBI): domain Bacteria; kingdom Pseudomonadati; phylum Pseudomonadota; class Betaproteobacteria; order Burkholderiales; family Comamonadaceae; genus Polaromonas; species Polaromonas sp. P3_C2. Next base: position 24 of record NZ_JBFUGX010001204.1, read on the forward strand.
GTCGGGTTTTAAAGCGCTTGTGCACCCAGTAGTACTGGGCGGGCATGGTGTTGATGTAGTCCTGCAGCTGCGCGTTCATGCGTGCGGTGTCGGCCACCGGGTCGTCGCTGGGGAAATCCGCCCAGGCCGGCAACACCTCCACCTCATAGCCCGTCGGAGTGATTCGGGGCAACAGGGGCAGCACCTTGGCGCGGCCCAGGCGTGCAAATCGAGAGAGAGACGGGACCGTTGCGGTGGGTATGCCGTAAAAAGGCACGAACACTGAATCGTCAGGGCCGAAGTCCATGTCGGGCAACAGGTAAAGCGGCTGCCCTTCCCGAAGCGCGGCCACAATGGGCTTGACGCCATCACCCCGCCCAAAAAGCCGCAGGTTGCCAAACCGCCGCCGGCCCCGCAGTATCCAGCGGTCGACCAGTTTGTTCGACTGGTCGGTGTAAATGGTGGTCGAAGGCCGCGGCATCTGCAGCGCCACACCGGCCCATGCCGCATCCAGGCCGACGAAATGCGGCAGGAATATCACCGTGGGCTCATTGCCCTCCAGTTCCTGCACAGCCCCCGTCACCTGAACGCGCCGCTGCACCCAGGCCTGGGGCGCGTGCCACAGCCAGGCGCGGTCCAGCCAGGCC
>NZ_JBFUGX010001205.1:0-646 GCF_056402675.1 Polaromonas sp. P3_C2
GTTCCTCAATACGCTCACCGGCGAACGGGACTTCAAACCGTGAAAAAAAAGAATCAACTTGCCCTGGCGCCTATGGCGGCGGTCACCGCCGTGCTGCTGTTCATCCTGGTGTTCCTGTATAGCAAAACCCAAAGCTTCGACGAGTCGCACTACTTTGAGGATATGGCCGTGCTGCGTCACCTGAAGCAGCTGGACGCGCAATGGGAGCTGGATGTGCTGAAGTCCAGGATCGGGATCAACACGCACTACGATGCGCTGGCCGATAACCAGGGCGAGATGGYCCGGCTCATGGAACAACTCGAGTCGGGTACCGACGCCCACAAGCACGATGCATCCGGGCAGGTGGACAAGCTCGCGTCGCTGGAACGCGCCGTGCAGGACAAAGCCGTCCTGATCGAGCAATTCAAGTCGCACAACTCCGTGCTGCGAAACTCGCTGGCCTTTCTTCCCACCGCAGCGGAAGATGTCCAGCAGTCGCTCGGGCCCGGCCGCGGTACCACAGAGCTGGCGCTCCGGCAGATTTCGTCTGACGTCAGCAGGCTGCTGCTCGCGAGCATGCTGTACAGCCAGAGCCCGACCGACGAAAAGGGTGCCGAGATAGAAGAGGAACTGGGCCGGCTTGACGGCAAGCTGCGCCATACTCCGC
>NZ_JBFUGX010001206.1:0-639 GCF_056402675.1 Polaromonas sp. P3_C2
GCGCATGAACAGGGGCATCAAGCAAGCCCTGGCCGGAAAAAACATCGAGGCGGTCTGAACCGACTGACAACCATGCCCATCATCAAAATACTGCCTCATCCCGAATACTGCCCAGAGGGCGCTGAAATCAGTGCGCCGGCCGGCACCTCGATTTGCGAGGCTCTGCTCGACAACAAGATCAACATCGAGCACGCCTGCGACCTCAGTTGCGCCTGCACGACCTGCCACGTCATCGTGCGCGAAGGCTTCAAATCGCTGAACGAGCTCGACGAGAGCGAAGAAGACCTGCTGGATCGCGCCTGGGGCCTGGAGCCCAATTCGCGCCTGAGTTGCCAGGCCTTCCTTGCCCAGTCGGATGTGACGGTGGAGATACCCAAATACTCCATCAACCATGCAAAGGAGAATCATTAGCCCCCACGCTTGCCACTGCGTGTGCTGCGCTGCCCCCCGGGGGGGCGCATTTTTCCTAGGGGCGGCCCGGCGGAAAAACATCCACTGACCCAGCACAGCGATAATCCAGCCATGCGCCAAATCGTTCTTGACACCGAAACCACCGGTCTTTCCGCTGAAAATGGCGACCGCATCATTGAAATCGGATGTGTGGAACTGGTGGCCCGCAAGCTCACCGGCAACAACCGC
>NZ_JBFUGX010001207.1:0-636 GCF_056402675.1 Polaromonas sp. P3_C2
GGCCAAGCGAACTCAAGAGGTTCTTCATGTGAATGTGAGGGATAAACTCAAACAGCTCCACGTGCCGGTGATGTATCTGCAGGCAACGCAGGATCAGGTGGTTCCTGCATCTGCCGCGCAATCTCTGAAGCAAGACCTTCCGTCCATAGAGATCGTGAAAATAGAAGGTCCGCATTGCCTTTTGCAAGTCTCACCAGCTCCCGCCGCGTTGGCCATCCAGTCGTTCTGCCGCAAGCTGGGGTCTGCCTCGTCATGACTGCCCCGGTTCTTCGCCTCAGTGGCATCACCAAACGCTTCGGCCCGCTGGTTGCCAATAACGCGATTTCGCTCGAGCTGCACAGCGGCGAAATCCTCGCGCTGCTTGGTGAAAACGGTGCCGGCAAGTCCACGCTGGTGTCCATCCTCTTCGGCCACTACACAGCCGACGAAGGTGATATCGAAATCTTTGGCCAGCCGCTGCCGCCCGGCAACCCAAAGGCCGCGCTGGCAGCCGGCGTTGGCATGGTGCACCAGCATTTCACACTGGCCGACAACCTCAGCGTGCTCGACAACGTGATGCTGGGCGACGAGCCGCTGTGGCAGCTGTTTTCACGCCGCAGCGCAGCCCGCGCCAGATTGCTGGAGGTGGCACAGCGC
>NZ_JBFUGX010001208.1:0-634 GCF_056402675.1 Polaromonas sp. P3_C2
TGGCCAGACTGGCTATTGGCGATATTTCTGGCGTTCGGGTGGATGCGCGCGAGGTTGAACGCAGCGGGCCGACTTTCACCATTGACACGCTTTTGGCGCTCCAGGAGGAGAATCCGGGCGCCCAGCTTTACCTGTTCATTGGCGCAGACCAGTTTGCCGTCTTCAGGCAATGGCACCGGTGGCAGGACATTCTTGACCTCGCTATAATTTGTATAGCTGATCGCGCACAATCCACGCTGGCTGGAGCTCAATTTGAGTCCTACGAAAGCCGCAGCAACCGTTTTGTCCTGCTCAATCTTCCCCTGATGCCTGTCAGCGCCACCCAGATTCGCCAGTTAATGGCCTCCGGAGCCGCGGTGACAGGGGGAATTACCCAGTTGGTCCCTGAAGCCGTTGCGCGTTATATTTCACTTCACCAGCTGTACGGTTCCCATTAATTTCCCACTTTATCGAAGCAAAACACTGCATGACATCCACCACCGTCAAAACCTCCGCCGCCGCCGACAAAAAGGACGTGCAGAAACTGCAGCGTGCCATCATTGACGGTCTGGAAGACGTCAAGGCGCAGGACATCCAGGTGTTTGACACGGAGCACATTACGTCACTGTTCGAGCGCGTGATCATCGCCTCCGGC
>NZ_JBFUGX010001209.1:0-634 GCF_056402675.1 Polaromonas sp. P3_C2
CCGAGCGCTGTCGGTTTGACCGAGATGTTCGCGCGCAGTCCCTCACGCGCGATCGCTTCAAGCACCTTGAGGTATTCGCGCGTCGTGTCGTCGGCTTGAGACAAGGATTTGACGGTTTCGCCCAGGACGTCGACGGTCGCGGAAAAACCATCGATATTGAGCGCCACGATGCGGTTGATCGCATCGGCCACGGTGTCACCGGCGATATAACGGCGCGAGACTTTGCGGATCAGCGCGTGCGGCGCCAGCGGGATGGCAGAGGCCACCAGGGTATTGAACAGGGACATGACGATTTCCAAAAAAGAGAGATGAACGTGATCGCGGACGATGCGGGATCGTCACAAATGAAAAAGGCGGTCGGGATCAGGCACCCCGCCTGGGGCGATCCGGCGGGTGCGGGCAGTGCTTCAGCCTTGCAACAGGACGGACGTCCGGGTGCGCAGGAAGCAAAGAGTCAGTTCTTTGAAAGAGGAGGCCAGGCGGCTGCGTGCATGTGGATGTGTTTTTTGGCAAGCGCCGGACTGCCGGCGCGGCCATCGCATCATAACTTCAGCGGGCGTTGCAGGTGTCCGCGGGTGCGGCCCCCAGTCCGCACGGGGCCATAAAAAAAGCCGCCCCAGACATTGTCCGGGGC
>NZ_JBFUGX010001210.1:0-632 GCF_056402675.1 Polaromonas sp. P3_C2
AAACCATAGGGCGACCGGGCCTCCATTCCCGCTGGCGAAGACAGGGCCAGCGCCTGCTTGTCAGACTGCCGCAGCATCCAGTAATGCAGCACCAGCACCGCCGGCCACACGGCCCACGCCGGCGTGGCGAGCACGCGGTAGCCTTGACCTGCCTGCGCCACATAACCCAGCGCCAGCACACCCACGGTGATGCGCGCCGGCCAGGTCGCCACCGCCCACTGCTTCTTCAGGCCGAGCACCATCGACAAGGCCGCGCTGGCCACCACCGCCAGCATCATCAGCAGGCCGGTGGTGCGGTCACTAAAGGCCTGCCGGGGAAAGGCATCTGCCTCCAGCGCCGGCACGCGGCGGTTGATTTCCAGCAACCAGGCCAGGCACCAGAAGAAAAARCCGTAGAGGTAAACAGGAACACTGAGCTGCGACTCCACACCGGCATAGGCCTTGGCCCACGAAGACTCGCTGTGCGGCAGGGGCCGGCGCAGCCACCAGGCCAGCTGCAGCGCCGGCAGCGCGATCAGCATGGCGCCGATAAAGGCCGGGTTGCCGAACGGAATGGCCGAAACAGGGTTGCCCAGCGCACCTGCGTCGTCAAGCCCGCACAAAAACGCCATGGCGGCCACGCCCTGCAGCAG
>NZ_JBFUGX010001211.1:0-629 GCF_056402675.1 Polaromonas sp. P3_C2
GCCCACGGCCGAGGTGTCATCCGACAATCTGGCGAGTTCCACCTTCGCGGCTTCCACGGTCACCGGTTTTCCGGCGGCGGCGCCGTTGGTGCCATTGCCGGCGCCCTGGCCCGTCGAGGCAACCGGCGAAGACTCGGCCGCACCGCCCTGCGCCTTGGGTTTTTGCACCCACCAGGCAGCACCCGAGGCGACCGCAATGCCCGCTATCGCGACCGCTGTGTAAATTGCTTTTGATGCCATGGGGAGGAAAACTTGTTATACAAAGAGATACAAACTTCCAATGTAGCAGGACACCATGGCGCGCGCAGCCTTTTTCTGGCCTTTGCACAGGGTAAGCGCGGTAGCTTTACAACGGCTTTACCAAACGCCCTGGGCGACCAAAACGGCACGGATGCTATGTACGCTTATGGTGCGCCCGGGGCTTGCAATTTTTACGTGGGCCTTGGCTGCTTGGTGCGTGTTTTTGCGCGCGCGTTCCCGCCCCGTCTTCAGACTCCCAGCCAGGTCTTTGTTACAAGCGGCCGAGCGCGCGTTCCACACCTTTGTTGGCCAGTGCGTCGGCACGCTCGTTGCCCGGGTCGCCGGCATGCCCCTTGACCCAACGCCAGTCGATCTTGTGGCCGCTGGAG
>NZ_JBFUGX010001212.1:0-628 GCF_056402675.1 Polaromonas sp. P3_C2
ATCGGTTCACGTTAACAAAAAAAACGCCAATTCAATACCTTGTTTTTGCGTTGGCCATAGTCTTTCCGTTGCTTACCCTCTGGGCGCTTGTTGTTTGCGGCAGGTCTAAACTCAAAGGCCGAAAGTGGCCGTGGGTACTGTTCGTTATGCTTGGGTTTGGAAAGTTTGCAGTGAACTGGACAACTGGCGAATGGAGTTTCGCGCCCTTGTCCTTACAGCTATTTAGTGCGGGAGCGTTTGCCCCCTTGTACGGGCAATGGACCGTTGCGATTGCTCTTCCGATCGGCGCAATTACTTTTTTGATACTCAGGAAAAAGCTAAGTGTTGCAGCAATTGCAACCTAGCTGGTCGGCCCACTCGGACACACAGCAGCAGATTCCTGCTGCGCGGCGCTTGCTACGTGCCGGTGGTCTCAAACGATAGACCCCGAGGAAACACAATGCGAGTGCTCCGTGAGAAGTCCGCTTTGTGAATGGGTGGGCGCATCGCCGTTGCCACCTGTAGCCGGTTCAAAAGTAGGCATCGCGTTGTCGACGATCGGAACTGAACCAATCCACGGCCTTCGCCACAAGCCCACGACAAGTACTAACGGTTGGTACTTCTGGTCCGGAGGTGAACCGTCAGAAGC
>NZ_JBFUGX010001213.1:0-628 GCF_056402675.1 Polaromonas sp. P3_C2
ACGTTGAAAGTCCTTGTTCCGGTACATGCCTGCAAAAGGCAAATCAAACCGCAAGCCCCCGGCAGCAGTTTTTTCCGATTCCCCCAAATCTCAGGCACAAAATTGCTGCCAAGCCCAATGAAGGCGAGCGCAAGAAGCTATTGATTTGATAGCGACTGAAGCTTCATGCTGTGCCCGCCTGCCATGGCGCATGCTTGTCCATCACGCCGGCATATAGCGCGCTGGCTTCAAAGTGCGCCAGCCAGGCTAGCAGTTGCGGCCAGGGCTGGCCTGCAAACCAGGCGGGGTCGGTATGCGCGAACTGGCGCACAAATGGCAGCAGCGCCATGTCGGCCAGGCTGGCGCGTGCGCCAAACAGCCACCCGCCTGCCAGCATGCCGTCCAGCTTGAGCAGCCATGCCGCACCCAGGCCGCGCTGCAGCTGCGCAAAAGCCTCGGTATTGCCTGCGGATTCTTCGGTGTAGCGATTCGGGTATTTGTAGCGGTCCAGGCTGCGCTTGAAAGCACCGTCGTTGCCGGCAATCAGCGCGAGCATGTCATCGATGGAACCCTTGGGTGGTGAGAGCCAGCCCTCGGGATCATTGCGCCGCAGTGCCCACAGCATCACGTCCAGGCTTTCATCAATGAC
>NZ_JBFUGX010001214.1:0-627 GCF_056402675.1 Polaromonas sp. P3_C2
GCGTTGGACAACTGGCTGATCCAGGCGAAATCTCATGCGGGCCTGTCGGGCTTTCGCCGCTTTCTGGTGGAGTTTGGCTGTTTCGGCCTCAAGGAAGCCAGGGCGTGCCTCTTTGCCGGGCTGTTCTTTGCAGCGGTGTTCCTTGTGCCGCGGGCCGGTGTGGCCGGTGTTCCGCGCTACGACCTGCTGCTTTTGATTGCGCTGCTGATTCAAGGCTGGATGGTGCTGGCCAAGCTGGAAACCCTGGATGAGCTGAAAGCCATCTGCCTCTTTCACGTGGTGGGGTTTGCGCTGGAGGTCTTCAAGACTTCCGGGTCCATACAGTCATGGAGCTACCCGGACTTTGCCTATACGAAAGTGTTTGGCGTGCCGCTGTTTTCCGGCTTCATGTATGCGGCGGTGGGCAGCTACATCATCCAGGCGTGGCGGCTGTTTGACCTGCGCATCCGGCATCACCCGCCTTACTGGATGGGTGTGGTGATTGCATTGCTGATCTACGGCAATTTTTTCACGCACCACTATTGGGGCGACTACCGCTGGTACATCGCCGCCTGCCTGGCCGGCTTGTACGCCAGGTCCACAGTGATCTTCCGGCCCTATGACCGGGACCGGAGCATGCCGCTGTTG
>NZ_JBFUGX010001215.1:0-623 GCF_056402675.1 Polaromonas sp. P3_C2
GTGCAAACGGACGCAACGCAAAGACGCCGGATCCACGCTTGTGCGCGCGTTCCGGCAACGATCACCCGGCCTGCTGGCCAATCTCGAAGTTGGCCAGTTTCTCCAATGCGCGCACCATTGCGGAGTGGTCCCAGGTTTTGCCGCCGTGTGCGACGCAGGAGTTGAACAGCTCCTGCGCGGTGGCCGTGTTGGGCAGCGAGATGCCGAGCAGGCGCGCAGTCGAGAGCGCCAGGTTCAAGTCCTTCTGGTGAAGCTCGATGCGAAAACCCGGGTCAAACGTGCGCTTGACCATGCGTTCACCATGCACCTCCAGAATCTTCGATGACGCGAAGCCGCCCATCAAGGCCTGGCGTACACGCGCCGGGTCAGCGCCGGCGCGGGCGGCAAACAGCAGCGCCTCGGCCACCGCTTCGATGTTGAGCGCCACGATGATCTGGTTKGCCACCTTGSMGGTCTGGCCGTCRCCGTTRCCGCCMACCAGSGTGATGTTCTTGCCCATCARTTCRAACARCGGCTTGATGCGTTCAAACACGGCTTGTGGGCCGCCGACCATGATGGACAGCGTCGCATTTTTGGCACCGACTTCGCCGCCGGAAACCGGTGCGTCAAGGTAGTCGCAGCCC
>NZ_JBFUGX010001216.1:0-621 GCF_056402675.1 Polaromonas sp. P3_C2
GTAGTGGCCCTTGAGCCGGAAGCAGGACCAGCCAAAACCCAGGCTGAGCAAGGCTGCCACCAAACCGCCGGCTAGCACGCCTATCCAGGGATTGATACCGAACTTGACCAGCAGCAGTGTCGAGACATAGGCGCCCAGTCCGTAGAAAGCCGCATGGCCGAGGGACACCTGTCCCGCATAGCCGCCCACGATGTTCCAGGCTACACCCACCTGGGCCGCCATGAGGATAAGGATTGCCATGTTCAGGTGCGAGGCATCCGTGACAGCGGGAACAGCCAGGGCAAGCGCCAGCGCTGCGATGGCAAAAATGAGTTGCTTCATGATCATGCCTTGCCCATCAAGCCCTGCGGGCGGAACATCAGCACGCCGAGGAACAACACCAGCACGATGGCCGTCTTGTACTGCGGCCCAAGCAGCAGGCCGCCCATGACCTCGATCACGCCGACCAGGATGCCGGCCCAGAAAGCGCCAGAGACGCTGCCGAAACCGCCCAGGTTGACCACCACAAAAGCCAGCAGGATGAAACTCGCGCCAACGTCCGGAAAAATCGGGAAGAAGGTTGACAACAGCACCCCGGCTGCGCCGGCGCAGGCCGCGCCTATGCCCCAGGCCAGCGAGAAC
>NZ_JBFUGX010001217.1:0-620 GCF_056402675.1 Polaromonas sp. P3_C2
ACACCATGGACAAGGCCGGGTTGATCGCTCGCGTGATGTCGGCCATCGGCATTGAGCGCGTGGTTGAGCCTTATGTTCGCCCCAAAGCCCTGCAGTACCTCGAAGAGGGCAAGGTCGTCATCTTCGCGGCCGGCACCGGCAACCCGTTCTTCACCACCGACACGGCAGCCGCATTGCGCGGCGCGGAGATCGGCGCCGAGATCGTGCTGAAGGCCACCAAGGTCGACGGTGTGTACACTGCGGACCCCAAGAAAGACCCGAAAGCCACGCGCTACACCAACATCACCTTCGATGAAGCCATGGGTAAAAACCTGGAGGTCATGGACGCCACCGCTTTTGCGTTGTGTCGCGACCAGAAACTCCCCATCAAGGTGTTCAGTATTTTCAAGCATGGTGCGCTCAAGCGCGTCGTGCAGGGCGAGGACGAGGGAACCCTGGTTCACGTCTGAGCCTCCTGTCCCAGCTTGTTCTTTTTCGCTATAAAAATCCGGAGATTCGACCATGAGCATTGTTGAAGTCAAGCAGCAGGCAGAGCAAAAGATGCAGCAGTCTATTGACTCGTTCAAAAATGGCCTGACCAAGATCCGCACGGGCCGCGCCAACCCCGGTTTGCTTGATAC
>NZ_JBFUGX010001218.1:0-620 GCF_056402675.1 Polaromonas sp. P3_C2
GCCGCTGCCAGCGATATGGAAAACAGACGTGCTGAACTCGCGCGTATCCTGGGCGACTCTGAAGTCCGTCTGGCGCGCCTGCGTGATGGTGGTCGGTTGCCGGGTATACAACCAGTGACAGTTCAGTCCTGGGTAGACAGTGCCCGTGAACAATCACTGCAAGTCCGAGTCGCTTTGACTACCTTGGAGGTGGCTGACCGTGAGATCGATAAAAGCCGGGCAGCCCATTCACCCACACTCGATCTGACAGCCGGTTATGGCAACAACTACGCTTCGGGGAGCATCTCTTCTCCGGCAGATATTGCAACCCGTACCCACTCAGGTCAGGTTGGTTTGAACTTGACCATCCCGCTCTTTGCCGGTGGCGGAGTGCAGGCACGCGTGCGGGAAGCCATTGCCTTGAAAGAGAAAGCAAGCGAAGACCTGGAGGTGGCCCGTCGGCAGGCAATTACCCAAGCACGGCAGGCGTTTACCGGTGTCGTCAACGGTGCGGCGCAGGTCGACGCATTGGAATCGGCCATTTCTTCCAGTAAAAGCTCGCTTGATGCCAACAAGGTTGGATATCGTATTGGTACGCGTATCAATATCGATGTGTTAAACGCCGAGCAGCAGCTTTATGC
>NZ_JBFUGX010001219.1:0-618 GCF_056402675.1 Polaromonas sp. P3_C2
TGGTGTTCTTGGGCGTCATGTTTTATTACAGTGTGGCGCTCACTCTGATCGTGATTTGCTCTTTGCCGGTGTTTTTTGTCGCGTCTTGGCTGATCACGCCGCTTATGCGCAAGAAGCTGGAAGACAAGTTCGCGCTGGGTGCCGAAAATCAGACATTTCTTGTGGAAACCGTCACTTCCATGGAAACACTCAAGAGCCATGCCGTGGAAGGTGCATGGCAGCGGGATTGGGAGCGGCGACTGTGTGACTATGTGACGGCCGCTTTTGAAGCGGGCCATTTGGGCAATGCCACCAACCAGTTTATCGGCCTGGCCAGCAAAGTATTGACGGTAGTGCTGTTGTACTTTGGTGCCAGGCTGGTGATTGACGGTGACATGACGGTGGGTGGCCTGATCGCTTTCAATATGTTGTCGGGCCGTGTCAATGCGCCCATCCTGAAGCTCGCTTCATTGTGGCAGGACTTTACCCAAATGAAGGTCAGTATCAAGCGCCTGGCCGACATCATGAATGCCACCCCCGAACCCGTGTTTCAGCCAGGCCGTAGTACTCCGCCAGCATTGGAGGGTAGGGTGACATTCGAAAATGTTTCGTTTCGCTATACCCAAAATGCTCCGGAGG
>NZ_JBFUGX010001220.1:0-615 GCF_056402675.1 Polaromonas sp. P3_C2
ATCCAGGGCATCATGGCGCGCAGCTTTTCGCCCACGATCTCGATCTGGTGCTCGGAATTCAGGCGGCGGCGGCTCAGCAGGGTTGGCGCGCCAGCCTGGTTTTCCAACAGGAAGCTCTTGGCGTATTCACCCGTCTGGATGTCTTTCAGGCACTTGCGCATCGCGTCTTTCGTGGCCGAGGTCACGATGTTCGGGCCTGTCACGTATTCGCCGTACTCAGCGTTGTTCGAGATCGAGTAGTTCATGTTGGCGATGCCGCCTTCATAGATCAGGTCAACGATCAGCTTGAGTTCGTGCAGGCATTCAAAGTACGCCATTTCGGGGGCGTAGCCAGCTTCCACCAGCGTTTCGAAGCCGGCCTTGATCAGCTCGACGGTACCGCCGCACAAAACGGCCTGCTCGCCGAACAGGTCGGTTTCGGTTTCTTCGCGGAAGTTGGTTTCAATGATGCCGGCTTTGCCGCCGCCATTGGCCATGGCATAGGAGAGAGCCAGGTCGCGGGCCTTGCCGGACTTGTCCTGGTGCACAGCAACCAGGTGAGGTACGCCGCCGCCCTGGGCGTAGGTATTGCGCACCGTGTGGCCAGGTGCCTTGGGGGCGACCATCCAGACGTCG
>NZ_JBFUGX010001221.1:0-612 GCF_056402675.1 Polaromonas sp. P3_C2
CTGCTCGACAACTGGAGCGAGTCGCGCCTGAAATTTGTGAAGGTCTTCCCGAACGAATACAAGAAGGCACTGATCGAGCGCAAGGAACGCCGCCTGGAAGCCGCGACCGAGACCACAAGGGCCCAGGTCGCCACCAACCAGGAAGCGGTGGCGGCTAAATAAGCCGGTTGCGCCTTTTACGCATCAAACTATCTGCTATCGAATTTATAGCTGCTTACGCCCGTCTTCAAAGGGCTAGAGGCATAAAACGCTTAAAGAATTGCACAGGACCGCATCATGGGAAAAATCACCGGCTTCATGGAATACGAGCGCATCGAGGAGGGCTACAAGGCCGTGCCGGAGCGCCTGAAGAATTACAAGGAATTTGTCATCGGGCTGGACGACGCGCAGGCCAACAAGCAGGCCGCACGCTGCATGGACTGCGGCACGCCGTTCTGCAACAACGGCTGCCCGGTCAACAACATCATTCCCGACTTCAACGACATGGTGTTTCGCGCTGACTGGAAAAACGAGATCGACTCGCTGCACAGCACCAACAATTTTCCCGAGTTCACCGGCCGCAACTGCCCCGCGCCCTGCGAAGCCGCCTGCACGCTGAACGTGAATGACGAC
>NZ_JBFUGX010001222.1:0-610 GCF_056402675.1 Polaromonas sp. P3_C2
GCATGCCCCTGGCCCCGCTGCGCGAGGCGGCACGGCGCGCTTGCGAGGAGGCGCCCGAATGGGACAAGCGGCTGTGCCTGCTGCAGGTGGTAGAGGTCGGCGAGCGCAGCATGCAGCTGCGGGTGTTGGTGACGTCCGCCAACTCCAGCCTGAACTGGGACTTGCGCTGCAAGGTGCGCGAGGCGCTGGTGGACTTCATGCAGCGCGAATACCCGCAGCATTTGCCGCTGGTGCGTACCGAGTCAGCCGAGCCGCGGGGGCCGGCGGCCGGCCCTCCTTCCGATCAGGCCGGCGAGCTCAGGCGGCCTTGAGCCGGGTGGGCAGCTGGCCATTGGCCACRCAGTGCATGAAAGCATGGCTRTCGATCAGCGGAAAGCTTTTGGCGTCAGGCAACTGGTAGTGCCACCATTCGTTGGGGTGGTGCACAAAACCCGCTTCCAGCATGACCGTGAGCAGCCGCATGCGGTTGACCTGTATGGCGACGGGGTGTGCCGTGTGAAAGTGATGGGACCCGCGCGTCATGGTGTCGACCGGCGTGCCCATGTCCAGCTCCTGCCCGTCCGGCGCCAGCAGCGTGACATCAAGCGCCACGCCCCGTGTGTGGTTGGAG
>NZ_JBFUGX010001223.1:0-610 GCF_056402675.1 Polaromonas sp. P3_C2
CTGTAGGGCGAGTGCTTCAGACTCCTCAGGAATATCAAAATTAAACCGCAGCCAAAATGCTGCCCACCACCCTAGACAAACCAGCAAGAGATCTGCAGTCCACAGCGAAACAGTCTCTTTACGCAAGCGCACGACGGCCCTCCGTCATGAGCAGGACATGCCGTAAATGATCAATCACGCGGTCTTGCTGAGCCGCATCAAGATTTGAACCCGAGGGCAAACAGATACCCGTTCGAAAAAGGTCCGCAGAGATATCAACACCGGACTCATGCGAAAAATAAGGAGCACCTTCAAAGAGTGGCTGCAAGTGCATGGGTTTCCAGACCGGCCTCGCCTCAATCAAGTGCCGCTCAAGCGCCTTCATCACATCGCGGCTCCTCCCTGCAGCATCTGGCCCGTTCAATGTGAAACATGTCAACCATCGGGTGGAGTGACAGCCTTCCGGCTCCGGCATCCACTGCATTTCCTGAAAATCTGCCATTGCCTCCACATACCGCTCAAACACGCGCCGGCGCTGCGAAACGCGCTGCTCCAGCACCCGCAGCTGCCCTCGCCCAATTCCGGCCAGAACATTGCTCATGCGATAGTTAAATCCGACTTCTGTGTGCTC
>NZ_JBFUGX010001224.1:0-608 GCF_056402675.1 Polaromonas sp. P3_C2
GTTCAGCCTCAGTGGCCAGCCATTCCTGCACCGCCTGGGGGTGCGTGCCCTTAAAAGGGGCGAGCGCGCGGCGATCAAACTGGCTGTAGGTGATTTGCGCCGCTGAGGCCTCGCCCCAGTACTTGCTGACCTGATCCAGTTTCTTCTGCATTTCCTCGTTGCGCCGTATCCAGCCGTAGTGGTAAATGTGCGCACCGGCAAGTGCGCCCTGGGGGTTACGCCCCCGTTTGTGCTGTGTAGTGACCAGCCAATACTGGCCATCGGGTGCATAGCTTCGAATGGTATTGCGGATCAAACGGCATTCGCGACGGTACCATCCCGGGCTGATGGAAATCCAGTCGGGAGAGCCATAAAAGTGATGGTAGTCAAACACCAGCGCTTCGACTGCGGGATTGAAGTGATGGCGCTCAACACTGGCCCGAATGGCGGCAAGCTCGCCTTCGTGTACCACTTCATCGCCCTCCAGGTAGAACGCCCAATCGCCGGTGCAGGAGTATTGGGCGATCATTTTTTGCTGCGCATAAACAAAACCGCGGTCTGCCATGCGTTCGTTCCACAGTGTTTCGATGATTCGGATTTTCGGGTCGTTGATGGCCTTGACGCGTTCC
>NZ_JBFUGX010001225.1:0-604 GCF_056402675.1 Polaromonas sp. P3_C2
TCGACGATGAGTACGCCGTCCACGCCGGCCGCGGCAGCGTCGCGGATGAAGGCGCTTTCGGTTTTGCTGCCGCCGTGTTTGATGTCGTAGCGTTCGACCGGGTTGGCGTAGCCCATCAGAACGACGGGGGTGGCGCTGTCTTTGGTGCGGAACTGGCGCACCATCTCCAGCACCTGCGCCAGGCCGATGCCCAGGGACAAGGCTTTTTCACCCGCCTTCTGGATGACAGGGCCGTCGGCGCTGGGGTCGGAAAAGGGCACGCCCAGCTCGATCACGTTGGCGCCGCCGGCCACCATGCTGTGCATCAGCTCGGGGGTAACGTCGGCAAAGGGAAAGCCCGCCGTGACGTAAGGGATCAAGGCCTTGCGGCCCTGGCTTTTCAGTGTGGAGAAGGTGGTGGCAATGCGGCTCATGATTGCACCCCGCTGCCCTTGGCGCCGCTGGCATCGAACGAAGCCGCGGTTGTCGCACCACCCTTGACAGAGAAGCCCCGCATCGAAGGCCGGTCGTAAAACTCCGCGCCCGAAAGGTCGGCTACCGTGCCGATGTCCTTGTCGCCCCGGCCTGAGAGATTGACGAGCAGGCTCTGGTCGGGGGGCATGGT
>NZ_JBFUGX010001226.1:0-600 GCF_056402675.1 Polaromonas sp. P3_C2
ACTGGATGGGGTACCTGCTGCTCGCCGGCACGGTGTTTGCCTTGCAGCCGCCCACCCTGCCCCTGGACTGGCCTGTCACCACCAACTCCCTGCGCCTGATCGGTGCGGTGCTGCTGGCCGTTGTCGCGGGTTATCTCGGCATTTGCGCGTTTTCCCGCCGGCGCATGCTGCGGCTGCGCGGCCATGAGGTGGTGTTGCCCTCCGTGCGGCTGGCCGGCCTGCAGCTGCTGATGGGCGCCGGCAACTGGCTCATCATGTCCGGCATTATTTTCATCCTGCTGCAGCACCGCATCGAGTTTTCCGCCGTCGTCAGCGTGCTGCTGCTGGCGGCCATCGCCGGCGTGATCACCCACGTGCCGGCCGGCCTCGGCGTGCTGGAGGCCGTGTTCGTCGCCCTGCTGTCGCACGAGATGCCGCAGTACGAACTGCTGGCCGCGCTGGTGGCTTACCGCGTGATCTATTACCTGGTGCCACTGACCGTGGCGGTTGTGGCGTATCTCGCCATGGAAACCCACGCCAAAAAGCTGCGGCGGGCCCACAAAAAGCGCTGACGCCACCCCCGTCCAGGTCAAAAGCGCACGCTGCAGCATGTTTGGCTGC
>NZ_JBFUGX010001227.1:0-597 GCF_056402675.1 Polaromonas sp. P3_C2
GAACACGCCCCGCCAGACACCCCATGAAAACCATCCGGGAAAGCTCTCTCAAACACGCCGCGCTGTCGGTCGTGATTGCGGCGGCCTTCCCCGCGCAATCATTCGCCGCCGAATCGGCCGGCGTGGCGCAGTTCATCGCCGGCGACGTCAACGTGCTGCGTGCGAACGGCAAAACCGAGGCGCTGACCAAGGGCAAACCGCTGGAAAGCGGCGAATCCATACTGACGAGCACCGCGGGTCGCGCCCAGGTCCGGTTTTCGGATGGCGGCCTGGTGTCACTGCAGCCCAATACCGAGTTCAAAATCGCCAATTATGTCAACGAGGCTGACCCCAAGCAGGACCGTTTCCTGGTCGACCTGYTGCGCGGCAGCATGCGGGCCATCACCGGCCTGATCGGCAAGCGCAACCGCGAGAACTACAAGGTCACTACCACCACGGCCACCATAGGTATACGCGGTTCCGGCTTCAGCGTGGGCTACAACCCGGACGGATCACTGGGCATCACGACGGAACTGGACGCCATTGAGGTCTGCAACGCCGGTGGCTGCGTCGGCCTGACGGCCGGCGAGTCGGTGCGAGTCATTAACAGCTCCGAGG
>NZ_JBFUGX010001228.1:0-593 GCF_056402675.1 Polaromonas sp. P3_C2
GTCGGCAGGTGGGCGTACACCGGAGGCTCTTTACCCAGGGCCTTGAAGATGTTGATCTGGCGCGGCGTGTTGTTCACGTGGTCGTCG
This sequence comes from Polaromonas sp. P3_C2, assembly GCF_056402675.1. NCBI lineage: Bacteria > Pseudomonadati > Pseudomonadota > Betaproteobacteria > Burkholderiales > Comamonadaceae > Polaromonas > Polaromonas sp. P3_C2. The sequence goes on from NZ_JBFUGX010001228.1 coordinate 88, forward strand.
CCGCGGATCACGTGGGTCATGGCCATGTCGATGTCGTCGACCACCACGCAAAAGTTGTAGGTCGGCGTACCGTCGGGTCGCGCGATCACCAGGTCGTCGAGTTCGTCGTTGCTGATTTCGATGCGGCCCTTGACCTTGTCGTCCCAGACCACGCTGCCGCCTTGCGGGTTCATGAAGCGCAGCACCGGCTGCACGCCATCGGGCACGGGCGGCAAGGTCTTGCCGGGCGCCGGGCGCCAGGTGCCGTCATAACGCGGCTTCTCCTTGGCGGCCATTTGCTTTTCACGCAGGGCGTCGAGCTCGGCCATGCTCATGTAGCAGGGATAGACCAGGCCATCTTTCTGCATCTGCGCAAGCACAGCCTTGTAGCGGTCCATGCGCTGCATCTGGAAGAACGGGCCTTCATCGTGGTTCAGGCCCAGCCAGCGCATGCCTTCGATGATCACGTCGACGGCTTCCTGGCTGGAGCGCTCGACATCAGTGTCTTCGATGCGAAGAACGAAGTC
>NZ_JBFUGX010001229.1:0-592 GCF_056402675.1 Polaromonas sp. P3_C2
GAGCATGACGAGTCCTTATAAATAAAGTAAACGGGGAAATGATGGAGGAAAAAAACACTCTGGGCAAGCGCCATGCGGCTGTACGCATTCGGCGCCCGACCTGGGTGATGGGTTACGGCATGTGACCGGGCGTTACGGTGCCAGGTCAAACACCAGCACCTCGGCGTCCTGGCCGTGGCCCAGTTGCAGTGTGCCTTCTGCCTGCAGCGCAGCGGCATCGCCGGCCTTCAGCACCTGGCCGTTGACTTCAAGCTGTCCGCGAATCAGGAACACATAGGTCTTGCGCTTCGCGTCGAGCGGCAACGTGGCGGTTTCCGCGCCGTTGAAGAGGCCTGCATAGAGCCTGGCATTGGCATGGATCAGCACCGAGCCCTGGCTGCCGTCGGGCGAAGCCACCAGCCGCAACGTGCCGCGCTTTTCAGCATCGGCAAATGTTTTTTGTTCGTAGCTGGGAGGAATGCCGGTCACATTGGGCTCGATCCAGATCTGCAGGAAATGCGTGGTCTGGCCGTCTGCGTGGTTGAACTCGCTGTGCTGCACACCGGTGCCCGCGCTCATGCGCTGCACATCACCGGGCGGGATGCCCTTGATG
>NZ_JBFUGX010001230.1:0-590 GCF_056402675.1 Polaromonas sp. P3_C2
CCGCAGGCGCTGGTCAAAGAGCAGCTTKGAGTAGCCATAGACGTTGAGTGGTCGTTCGAATTCGGGCGATTCCCTGAACGTGTCGGATCCGCCGTAGGTGGCGGCCGACGAGGCATACAGCAGGCGTGTTCCCTGGTCCTGGCAGGCATGGAACAACTCGCACGACAGCGTGTAGTTGTTGTCCATCATGTACTTGCCATCGGGCTCCATCGTGTCGCTGCAGGCGCCTTCGTGGAACACGGCCTCAACCTGGCCATAAGCGCCTTCGGCAAAGAGGTCATAGAAGTCGTCGGCATCCACGTAGTCGGCGATCTGCAGGCCGGCCAGGTTCCGAAACTTGTCGCCTTCAGTCAGGTCGTCGACCGCGATGATGTCGTCGATGCCGCGGGCATTGAGGCCCTTGATGATATTGCTGCCGATAAAACCCGCAGCACCCGTGACTACTACTTTCATGAGGATTCCTTTAACCTGAGCCGCAATTTAATCCGCGGCAAACAGTTCGTCGTAACTGACCGTTGCGGTACCGAACTTGCCAACCACGATGCCACCGGCACGGTTGGCGATGGGCACAGCATCACGAAGGTTCATGC
>NZ_JBFUGX010001231.1:0-590 GCF_056402675.1 Polaromonas sp. P3_C2
CACTTACGCATATTCCCGGGGCGGCATCGAGGTCCTGAAGCTGAGCAATGTTCTTCCTGGTAATAACTGGATATCCCACCAGTTCGGGTAGAACATCATCTACACCGCTGTCGCCAAGTATTCTCATTACTTGCTGCTTCGACGCCCCGAGTTTGGCGCCAAGTAACTCCGTTCGCTTGAAGGAAATTACAGGAAAAAATATCTGCTGCGCTAAAGTGAGCAGAATGATTCCAGTCAGCACTCCCAGTATCGACCAGCGCATGACTCGGCCTCGTCGTTTGCCGTCCATATCACTATCTGCAAGTTGTTCCATGATTTTCACCGCCACAGTCCGGCGCCGAACGGACTCGGCTTCGCAGGTGTCCAGTTCTGCCCATAGGCGCCCGAAATATTTGGAACCGTACCACCAGCTCTTTCAACAGATTGCTGAGTAGCGGTGTTCGAGTTGGGTCCAAATTTCGCATCGTACGGTCGGATCGAGTCATATCCTTCGGCTTGTCGCATAACCTCTCTATCAAAATCCGGTCCAGACACCCCCGCTGGCGGAGGCACTTCGTATGCTTCAGCCGGGGCTCCACCGTTCCATGCAT
>NZ_JBFUGX010001232.1:0-590 GCF_056402675.1 Polaromonas sp. P3_C2
ACGTATTACCGCGGCTGCTGGCACGTAGTTAGCCGGTGCTTATTCTTACGGTACCGTCATTAGCCCTCTTTATTAGAAAGAGCCGTTTCGTTCCGTACAAAAGCAGTTTACAACCCGAAGGCCTTCTTCCTGCACGCGGCATKGCTRGATCAGGSTTKCSCCCATTGTCYAARATTCCCCACTGCTGCMTCCCGTAGGAGTCTGGGCCGTGTCTCAGTCCCAGTGTGGCTGRTCGTYCTCTCAAACCAGCTACAGATCGTCGGCTTGGTGAGCTTTTACCTCACCAACAACCTAATCTGATATCAGCCGCTCCAATCGCGCGAGGTCTTGCGATCCCCCGCTTTCATCCTTAGATCGTATGCGGTATTAGCGTAAATTTCTCTACGTTATCCCCCACGATTGGGCACGTTCCGATATATTACTCACCCGTTCGCCACTCTCGAGTATTGCTACTCTACCGTTCGACTTGCATGTGTAAGGCATGCCGCCAGCGTTCAATCTGAGCCAGGATCAAACTCTATAGTTTAATCACTGCAATAATTTTCAACTCCTTGCATTTGACTGCAAGAAGAAACTCATAAAAACGGAAT
>NZ_JBFUGX010001233.1:0-590 GCF_056402675.1 Polaromonas sp. P3_C2
AGACCGTGGCGCTGGTCGGCTCGTCCGGTTCTGGCAAGACCACGCTGGCCAGCCTGCTTCCGCGCTTTGTCGACTACAGCGCCGGCAGCATACTGCTGGACGGCACGGAACTACGAGACTGGGACCTGGCTTCGCTGCGCTCGCAGTTCGCCTTCGTRAGCCAGCACGTCGTCATGTTCAACAACAGCATGGCCTTCAACGTCGCGCTGGGYCAGTCYTTCGACAGTGACAAGATCGTGCGCTGCCTGACCGCCGCCAATCTGGGCCAGTTGCTCGAGGAACTGCCGCAGGGCATAGACACCGTGCTCGGCCACAACGCCATGCAGCTGTCCGGCGGCCAGCGCCAACGGCTGGCGATTGCCCGGGCACTGTACAAGGATGCGCCCGTGCTCATCCTCGACGAAGCCACCTCGGCCCTGGACACCGAGTCGGAAAAAGCCGTACAGGAAGCCATACAGCGGCTGGCCGCGGGCCGCACCTCGCTGATCATCGCCCACCGGCTGTCCACCATCCAGCATGCCGACCGCATCATCATGATGAACGCCGGCCGCATCGTCGAGCAAGGCAGCCATGCTGAGCTGCTCCAGAAC
>NZ_JBFUGX010001234.1:0-589 GCF_056402675.1 Polaromonas sp. P3_C2
GCTGATGGGTGAGCTTTTCGCCGCGGTATTCAATCTCGCCCGTGGTGGGCGTGTAGATGCGGCTGATCAGGTTGAACACCGTGGTCTTGCCGGCGCCGTTGGGGCCGATGAGCGTGAAGACTTCGCCCTGCTTGACGTCAAAGCTCACGTTGTTGACGGCCAGCACGCCGCCGAAGCGCACGCTAAGATTTTTGGCGGAAAGGAGTGTTTTGCTCATTTCAGACGGTCCGACTTCTGGAAAGTTTTTTGCCGTTTGAACAGGCCCTTGCGGTAGAACGGAAAGAGCTGCAAATAGGTGCGAACCTTCAGCCAGCGGCCATACAGCCCCATCGGCTCAAACAGCACAAAGGCAATCAGCACAATGCCGTAGACCGCCGCCTGCAGGCCGGGCGCCTGGCCTATAGTGGCGGGCAAATAGTCTTTGGTGAGGCCGATCACCTGCGGCATGGAGATCAAAAAGATGGCGCCCAGAAAAGCACCGTGTACCGACCCCACGCCGCCGATCACGATCATCAGCAACAGGTCGATGGACTGCAGGATGTTGAACTGGTCGGGCGAGATGAACTGCAGCTTGTGCGCATAGAGCGCG
>NZ_JBFUGX010001235.1:0-588 GCF_056402675.1 Polaromonas sp. P3_C2
GTTCGCGCGTCAGCAGCAAGACCTGGTCGGCGCCCGAGCTGGTTTCGAACCACAGCGGTTCAAGCGTCGGGAAAGCGCGCTCAAAATTCTCGCGCTCATTGCCGATTTCCAGCACCAGCACGGCATTTTCGCTCATATGGCGTGCGGCGCTTTGAAAAAGGTCTCGAATGAAGTCCATACCGTCGGTGCCGCCGTGCCGGTTACCGTCCAGTGCCAGGCCGGGTTCAGCCCGGAATTCGGCCGGAAGGGCCGCCATGCTGGCAGCGTTCACATAGGGCGGGTTGCACAAAACCAGGTCATACAGGCCCGCGCAGGCAGCCATGCCGTCAGATTCGATCAGCGTGATGCGGCCGTCGAGACGATGACGGTCCACATTGATACGGGCCACCTCCAGAGCGTCCAGGCTGATGTCGGCGGCGTCCACCACCACGTCAGGGTAGGTCATGGCCGCCAGCACCGCGAGGCTGCCGTTACCGGTGCAGAGGTCAAGCACGCGGTGGGTGTGCTCGCCCAGCCAGGGGTCTATGCTGGCGTCGGCCAGCAGCTCGGCAATGAGGGAGCGTGGAATGATCACACGCTCATCCACAT
>NZ_JBFUGX010001236.1:0-588 GCF_056402675.1 Polaromonas sp. P3_C2
GTTGTGGAAGACCGAAAGCAAGCGCCCAGCGGCTTGTGCTTTTGCCTGCAATTGCCGCGCTTCGTCCAACGTTACCGTAAAGGGTTTGTCGACCACCACATGCTTGCCCGCGGCCAGCCCTGCGCAAGCGAGCGAAAAATGTGTGTCGTTGGGTGTTGGTATCACCACAAGGTCAATGTCCGGACGCGCAAAAATCCGCTCTGCAGTTGCCTCGACCTGCACGTCGGGCCAGTCGGCATACACCTTGGAAGGATTGCTGCTTGAAATCGCGGCAAGTCTGAGCCCCGGGACTCCAGCTATCAAAGGCGCATGAAACGTTTTGGTGGCGTAACCGTAACCGACGATGCCAACGGAGAGAGTTTTAAGCACAAGGTGTCCCTTTTAGGTTGACCGCTTATCGAGGTTGCATCACGCGCTCGACCGTCTCAATCGTGATTGCCGCCGATTCGCCCACATAGTTGCTCGCAACAAGGGCCTGGGCCAGGCCCTCAGGAAGCCCATGCTTTGCAAACATCGGGTGCTCACTGATGCTTGTTATAAACGGAACGCCTTCGGATTGGGACCGTTGCGCTGCTTCGTAGAGTACCT
>NZ_JBFUGX010001237.1:0-586 GCF_056402675.1 Polaromonas sp. P3_C2
CCGTACGACATGGTCAAGGGCTCCGGTGCCGCTGGCTTTGACTCGCTCCTGTTCGCGCCTTCCACCAGCGTGTGGGCCAGCAACAGCTACCAGGATCGTCCAGGCAATTCCGTGTACTACCAGACCCCCGACCTGGCTGGTTTCTCTGCTGCTGCGATGTACAGCTTCGGCGAAAACAAAACCGCTACTGTCAGCGCCGGCAAGATCGCCAGCTTTAACGTTGCTTATGCAAACGGCCCCATCGGCGCTTCTTTGGCCTATCAGACCGAAAAAGCCACTGGTGCCAGCACTGCCATCAAGTACACGCAGTTGAACGGTTCGTATGACTTCGGCGTGGTCAAGCTGCTCGGTGCTTACGGTACTGTGAAGAACGGCACCACCCCCGTGACCGGTTTGGCACAGGACAAAGCGACAGAGTATCAAATTGGCCTTGACTTCCCAGTCAACAGCACGTTCACCCTGTCCGGCGGTTATGCCCGCTCCAAGAGCACCCGCCCAGCTGGTGCTTCCGAGCTGAAGCGTACCGGCTATAGCCTGGCTGGTCTGTATGCGCTCTCCAAGCGTACGAACCTGTACGCTGGTGTTC
>NZ_JBFUGX010001238.1:0-586 GCF_056402675.1 Polaromonas sp. P3_C2
GAGTCTTAACCATGTACGAGTACCACCAGCCTGACGTTTCAGGCCATTTCGGAATTTACGGCGGCAGTTTTGTTTCAGAAACCCTGACGCACGCCATCAATGAGCTCAAAGACGCCTACGCCAAATACCAGCACGACCCGGAGTTCCTCGCCGAATTCCATTCCGAGCTGGCGCATTTCGTAGGCCGCCCCTCTCCGATTTACCACGCCGCACGCATGAGCCGTGAACAAGGCGGCGCGCAGATTTACCTCAAGCGCGAAGACCTGAACCACACCGGCGCGCACAAGATCAACAACACCATAGGCCAGGCCATGCTGGCGCGCCGCATGGGCAAGCCGCGCGTGATTGCTGAAACCGGCGCCGGTCAGCACGGCGTGGCCACGGCCACCATCTGCGCCCGCTACGGCCTGGAATGCGTGGTCTACATGGGCAGCGAAGATGTCAAGCGCCAAAGCCCTAATGTCTACCGCATGAACCTCCTGGGCGCCACCGTGGTGCCGGTCGAAAGCGGCAGCAAGACGCTGAAAGACGCGCTCAACGAAGCCATGCGCGACTGGGTCGCCAACGTGGACAACACCTTCTACAT
>NZ_JBFUGX010001239.1:0-586 GCF_056402675.1 Polaromonas sp. P3_C2
GGCCAGCACCATGCCGATCAATGCGCAAAACACAATGAGCTGCACAACGCGCGGCTTGGTCAGCGCATAGAACTGCGCGAACCTGGAAGAGGCGCGGGGCGAGGCAGAAGCCGGAGCGGCGGAGGGAGTACTGGGGTTCATGGGAAGTCGCTAGGCATTCAATTTTGACGCATGTGCTGCGAAGGTCCCGCTGCGGCTGGAAAAGACCACGCCGCTGAGCACAATGACGAGGGCTGCCGCACCGCCGGTATGCATGACCGCAGCGAACAGGGGCCAGCCCAGTACGGCGTTGCTGATGCCCGTGACAGCCTGCAGCAGGATGAGCCCGGCCAACCATCGCGCGGACAAGCGATACGCGGACATGCGGTGCAGGCAAAAGGCGAGGACGAGGAATACGGCAAACACGAGATAGGCCACCAGGCGGTGCACATAGTGAATGGCGGTGAGCGCCTCAAAGCTGATATTGGCGCCGTCATGGCCCGCACCGAGTTCGCGCCACAGCGTGAAGCCCTGGCGAAAGTCCATGGCCGGCCAGAGTGAACCTTGGCAACCCGGAAAATCTGTGCAGGCCAGCACGGCATAGTTG
>NZ_JBFUGX010001240.1:0-585 GCF_056402675.1 Polaromonas sp. P3_C2
GCCCTGGCTGGCGGCGCGGGTGCCGCACAACAAGTCGGCCAGGGCGAGCTGGCCGTTGCCTGAGACGCCCGCAATGGCGACGATTTCACCGGCCCTGAGTTCGAGCGAAACGCCATCCAGGCGGTCTTGCCCCGCATTGGCCGTGCTGACACCTTCCAGTGTGCAGACCGGCAGGCCGGTTGACGGCGCGGGGCGGCGCTGTGTGCTGGTGACAGCATGGCCCACCATCCATTGCGCCAGCTGCGCCTGGCTGGTGCCGGCGGCTGGTGCTTCGGCCACCAGCTTGCCACCGCGCAGCACAGCCACACGGTTTGACACGCGCAGCACCTCGCCCAGCTTGTGACTGATGAAAATGATGGACAGGCCCTGCGCCACCATCTGGCCCAGCGTGCCGAAGAGCGCCTCGCTTTCCTGCGGCGTCAGCACGGCGGTGGGTTCGTCCAGGATCAGGATGCGTGCGCCGCGGTACAGGGCTTTCAGGATCTCGACCCGCTGGCGTTCGCCGACCGAGAGGCTGCCCACTTTGGCATCGGGCGCCACGGGCAAGCCAAAGCGCTGTGCCACCTCCAGCAATCTGGCGCGGGC
>NZ_JBFUGX010001241.1:0-581 GCF_056402675.1 Polaromonas sp. P3_C2
GCACGAGGCGCACGAGGCCATTGAATTCATGCTGGCACCGAACCCCGACTTCAACCCGCTTGGCGTGGCACATAACGAAGGTGGCGCGCGCGTGGTGATTGAAGAATTTTTGYAGGGTGAAGAAGCCAGCTTCATCGTGATGTGTGACGGCAAGAATGTGGCCGCCATGGCGACCAGCCAGGACCACAAGCGCTTGCTTGACGGTGACGAAGGTCCCAACACCGGCGGCATGGGCGCGTATTCACCGGCCCCAGTCGTTACCCCCGAAGTGCATGGCCGTGCCATGCGCGAGATCATCCTGCCGACCATCAAGGGCATGGAAAAAGACGGCATTCCGTTCACCGGATTTTTGTATGCCGGCCTGATGATTGATGCGGAAGGCAAGCCGAAAACACTGGAGTTCAACTGCCGCATGGGCGACCCGGAGACGCAGCCGATCATGATGCGCCTCAAAACCGACCTGTATGAGGTGATGATGGCCGCCACCTCGGGTGCGCTGGACCAGATCGAGCTGGACTGGGACCGCCGGCCGGCCCTGGGCGTGGAGATGGCCGCGCACGGCTATCCGCTGAACCCTCGCA
>NZ_JBFUGX010001242.1:0-580 GCF_056402675.1 Polaromonas sp. P3_C2
CTTGGGCTTTTCCTTGAAGCTGCGCACCTTGTCGCCCTCGAAGTCAAGCGCGCCGAACCGTCCTGGCGGCAAGGTTGCGGTCAGGGTCGCCTTGACGCCTTGCGCCTTATGAAACGCGAGCAGCGCGGTAATGTCGACATCGCCGACACCGTCGCCGTAGGTGAAGCAGAAGGCTTCTTCGTCCTTGACATACGATGCGACCCGGCCGAGCCGACCACCGGTCATGGTGTCTTCGCCGGTGTCGATCAGGGTAACGCGCCAGGGTTCAGCGCTGCGCTGATGCACTTCCATGCTGTTCTTGCTCATGTCAAATGTCACGTCGGACATGTGCAGGAAGTAATTCGCGAAGTACTCCTTGATCATGTAGCCCTTGTAGCCGCAGCAAATCACGAAATCGTTCACGCCATGGGCGGAATAAATCTTCAGGATGTGCCAGAGGATGGGTTTGCCGCCGATCTCGATCATGGGTTTCGGCCGCGAAGATGTTTCCTCGGAAATGCGCGTTCCCAGACCGCCGGCAAGAATGACTGATTTCATGTTTTTCCTTGAGTTCGGTTATCCAAAGGCGCTGTCGTGGAAG
>NZ_JBFUGX010001243.1:0-579 GCF_056402675.1 Polaromonas sp. P3_C2
CTTCCAGCCCCTTCACGCAGGCCAGCAGTGCCAGTGCGGCAACGGTGCCGGCCAGGCACCAGCCCATGAGTTCCTGAAATGCGTCAGCAAGGCCATCGGGCAACAGCATTGAACACAAAAACAGGCTTGCTGCGCAGACCAGTGCGGTGAGAAATGCATGGACGAGGTCGATATCCCGGGGGCTTGCATGAATTCGCCAGGCGGTGAGCAATCCTGCTGCCATGCCTGCCAAAAGTCCGCCCATCAGTTTCATGGTGATTCCCCGTGTGGTTTGCGCTCCACCGGTTGTGTCCCGGTGTCGTTGTCTGGTGCATAGACCATACGGGCCGGCAGATCCATATTCAGTAGCCGGATGCCGGTGCACCCTGTAAGGCCTTTCTTCTCCTTGCGTAAGACATGGCTTACCGTTTTAGCGTGTGCAAAGTGTTCATGTAGACGTCAGGTTTTAGGCGCCTTGGCGGCGCGCTGGCCTTTTCTCCTACACGGGCATGCTCGTCCCTCCGGCAGAAACCGGAAGACGCTTCGCTTAAATTTGCAGCCATGAAAGACATCCAGGCCCAGTTACAGACGGGGATACGC
>NZ_JBFUGX010001244.1:0-577 GCF_056402675.1 Polaromonas sp. P3_C2
GCGCTGGCCCAGTCGCTGCTGAAGCTCTCGACCGAGGAAGTCAAGGTCCAGCTGGTGTATTCCGGTGTCGGCGGCATTTCCGAGTCCGACGTCAATCTGGCGATTGCCTCCAAGGCCGTGGTGATCGGGTTCAACACCCGCGCCGATGCCCAGGCCCGCAAGCAGGCCGAAAACAACGGCGTGGACATTCGCTACTACAACATCATTTATGACGCTGTGGACGAACTGCGCGCCGCGATGTCGGGCATGCTGACGCCGGACAAGAAGGAAGAAGTCATCGGCAATGCCGAGATTCGCCAGGTGTTCAAGGTCAGCAAGATCGGCTCGATCGCCGGCTGTATGGTCACCGCCGGGGTGGTTCGCCGCACCGCGCGCCTGCGCCTTCTGCGCGAAAACGTGGTCGTCTTCACGGGCGAACTCGACTCGCTCAAGCGCTTCAAGGACGACGCCAAGGAAGTCAAGGAAGGCTTCGAGTGCGGCTTGAACATCAAGAACTACAACGACATCCAGGTTGGCGACATCCTGGAGTTCTTTGAAATCAGGGAAGTGGCGCGGACACTGGAAGTCTGATCCCGGC
>NZ_JBFUGX010001245.1:0-573 GCF_056402675.1 Polaromonas sp. P3_C2
TTTGACGACAGGAAAAACCCCCAAGTGCTTCAAGGGCAGCAGCACGACCGCTTAAGGCGCGCGCTGGCGCAGCAAAGCCAGATGCTGGGCGAGCAACTCAATAAAAACTTATYGCTGCCAGGCGCGGGCCAGTTCTTTTTGCTCCATGCCAACGACAGGACCTACTGGGTCTGGGATTTCGGCGGACCGCCCTACGGTGAAGAAATGCATATCACCTACACAAGAGGACTCAAGTCGGACTACATCGGCGCGGTGGGAATCAGGCGAACCTTGGGTTTGGCCCCCTGCGCATCCCAATGCTCCAGGATCGCCGAGAAATAGTGCTGACGCTGCTCGCACAGGACGGAGGCGCGGGAATTCACATCAGTTGCTATTAATTTAGTAGCTGCTTGCGCTCATCCTGATTGGGCTACAGGCCTATTTAATGCCTGAAATTGGCCCAAAATACCCCCAGCGTGAGCCGTTTTTTTTCCTGGGACGCGCAAAAAAACCAATTTGATGCTGCAAAGATCCATTTTTTTACGCAAAAAAATGCCTGTAGCCCAATAAGGGATGGCGCCAGCAGCTATATTT
>NZ_JBFUGX010001246.1:0-572 GCF_056402675.1 Polaromonas sp. P3_C2
GGTCGACGGCGTGCAGCAAGGCTCCATCGAGGCAGCCCATACGGCGCCTTACTATTTCTTCGGCAAGGACGAAACCTTTGCCATCGGCGGCGCCATTCCTTTTGGCCTGAACAGCCGCCAGATGAGCGCCTGGACCTTTGAGGGCAACGGCTTGAAACTGATGCGCGAGTTCTACGCCAAATACAACATGATCAGCTTTCCGTGCGGCAATACCGGCGCGCAAATGGGYGGCTGGTTCCGCAAGGAAATCAAGTCCATTGCCGACATGAAGGGCCTCAAATTCCGCGTCGGCGGTTTTGCCGGCAAGGTCATCGAGCGCCTGGGCGGCGTGCCGCAGAACATTCCCGGCGGCGAGATTTACCAGGYGCTGGAAAAAGGCACCATCGATGCCGCCGAATGGATCGGTCCCTACGATGACCAGAAGCTGGGCTTCAACAAGGTGGCACCCAACTACTACTACCCCGGCTGGTGGGAAGGCGGCCTGCAGCTGGACCTGTACATCAACCAGAAAGCCTACGATGCTTTGTCGCCCGAATACAAGGCGATTGTGGAAGCGGCCAGCGCCGCCGCAC
>NZ_JBFUGX010001247.1:0-571 GCF_056402675.1 Polaromonas sp. P3_C2
TGTGGTCGCCAAGAACATCGTTGATTCTGAGACCGGTGAAATCATCGCCAAGGCCAATGATGAACTGAGCGAAGTGCTGCTGAAAAAGCTGCGCGTTGCCGGCGTGCAGGATCTGCAGGTTTTGTATACCAATGAACTCGACCAGGGTTCGTACATTTCCCAGACCCTGCGCTCCGACGAAACCGCGGACGAATTTGCTGCGCGCGTCGCCATCTACCGCATGATGCGTCCCGGCGAGCCGCCCACCGAAGATGCCGTGCAGGCCCTGTTCCAGCGCTTGTTCTACAACCCGGATACCTACGATCTGTCCAAGGTCGGCCGCATGAAGTTCAACGCCCGCGTCGGCCGCGATTCTTCCACCGGCCCCATGGTCATGACCAACGAGGACATCCTTGCTGTCGTCAAAATCCTGGTGGATCTGCGCAACGGCAACGGCGAAGTCGATGACATTGACCACCTCGGCAACCGCCGCGTGCGTTGTGTCGGCGAACTCGCTGAAAACCAGTACCGTACTGGTCTGGCACGTATCGAAAAGGCCGTGAAAGAGCGCCTCGGCCAGGCCGAGCAAGAG
>NZ_JBFUGX010001248.1:0-570 GCF_056402675.1 Polaromonas sp. P3_C2
ATCGCGAAATCGCGAAGAGCGCGCCAATGAAATGAATGGCCTTGGACATGGGTGGCTACTCTTATGCGACCTGACGTTTGAATTCAGCGGCCGCCAATGGCGGTCCGCTGGAATGATGGATTAAACCGCACGCTTGAAAGCAAGCATGGAAACTGCGGCCACAAGAGACAGCTTTGAAAGCAGCGGGAGGTATACCGAAAGAACGTGACCCAAAGGAGCTTCGTCATATTCGACGAAGACCACTGCGCGCCAGATTTCAGCGGGACGACCAACGCCGACCGGCAAAAAGAATAAGTTCCAGAGCAAACCGCTGAGGCCAGCTATGGCGAAGCAAGCACCAGCAAGCCATGAGTGACGAAGCCATACAAACACGGCTAGAGCAAGCCATAAAAGCGGCAAGCCCCAGAGCGATAGCTTCGTGAGTCGATGTGCGATGGAGTCCATGAGGTCTAACGTTGGAGGCCACCGGCACGCAGCAAGCGCTGCGCAGCGGCTATCTGCTGCTGAGTGTCCGCGTGGGCCGAAATGTTAAGCGGCACGATTCACCGCCTGCGACTTAAAGGCAACAAC
>NZ_JBFUGX010001249.1:0-570 GCF_056402675.1 Polaromonas sp. P3_C2
GAGTTGCAAAGCGATTGGTCTGGTCGTGGCGTGGAACTTGTTCACGTGGCGACGGGATGGCGTTTTCAAAGCAGGCCGCAGATGCGTGAATATCTGGACCGGCTGCACCCCGAAAAGCCCCCGCGCTATAGCCGTGCCACACTGGAAACCTTGGCCATCATTGCTTATCGTCAGCCGGTGACGCGCGGTGACATGGAGGACATCCGGGGGGTCACCATCAACAGCATGATCCTCAAGCAGCTCGAAGACCGCGGGTGGGTGGAGGTGATCGGCCATCGGGAAACTGTCGGCCGCCCCGCACTTTATGCCACCACCCGGCAGTTTCTTGACGACCTTGGGGTCGAGTCGCTGGACCAGCTTCCTGTGATGGACGGCAGCCCGAATCAGCTTCCGATGCTCGAGCAGATTGAGTYTGGCATCTCTGAACTTGCGGGCAAGCCGGAGGTGGACATGGATGGTACAGATGTTGAGCGGCTGGAACCTGCTGTGCCGGAGCCCGTATCAGGCACGGCTGAAGAGCTTGAGATTGGTGAGATCGCCGAGGCGCCAACTCTGTACACGCAACCACAG
>NZ_JBFUGX010001250.1:0-569 GCF_056402675.1 Polaromonas sp. P3_C2
GTGGTAATCAAGCGCTTGTCAGATGCCACGGCGTGGCTTTCCACCACCGGGGCAAAGCAATCGGCCTGAAGAGCCGCATCTTCGTGGGCACGTACGAACTGCAGTTGCTGCCGTTCCCGGACAGATGGCGCATCTCCCGGCTTGTCTTCAAGCTCAAGTTCATCGAGGGCAACCTGGAACTTGAGAAGTCGGCGTCGCTGTGAGAATGACGCCTAACCCTCTGTCGAGCGGACGTCTTGCCCGTCACTTCGCGTCGGTCAGGACGCCCCTCATGTCAAACGTTAGATTTCACACAATCCTCAGGGGAAAACATTGATTCCATTGCACTTTCAGCCATCCGTCGAAACAGTAGATGGATATACCAACGATGCCATTCGGATGACGCAAAAGATCTACGCCGTCGACATTTCCTCCTTTGCCCCATCCACACTGCGCCGAGTCGACTCCGTTCTGGAAGAATGGAAAACCGGCGGTGCCAAGATGGAACAGGTAGCAAAGTCCATCTATGCCTTCGGTTCGTTTGCTGGTGAGGTTTTGCTTAAGGCCAGGCATGGTGAGTGGTGTAAGCC
>NZ_JBFUGX010001251.1:0-565 GCF_056402675.1 Polaromonas sp. P3_C2
GGCCATACGCATCGAGCTTTTCGACGACGAGATCGAGTCGCTGCAGTTGTTTGATCCACTGACAGGCCGCATACGCCAGAAAATCCCGCGTTTTGTGGTCTATCCCAAAAGCCACTACGTCACGCCACGCGACAAGGTCATGACCGCCGTGGAAACCATCAAGCTGGAGCTGTCCGAGCGGGTGGCCCAGTTCGTCGCGGACGGCAAGCTGGTGGAAGCCCAGCGCATTGAGCAGCGCACCCGGTTTGACCTGGAGATGCTCAGTGAAATCGGCCACTGCAAGGGAATCGAGAACTACACCCGTCACCTGAGCGGCTCCCCGCCGGGTTCGCCCCCTTCGACGCTGTGCGATTACCTGCCCAAGGATGCCGTGATGTTTCTCGACGAGAGCCACGTCATGATCGGTCAGCTCAACGCCATGTACAACGGCGACCGCGCACGCAAAACCACGCTGGTGGAATACGGTTTTCGCCTGCCGAGCGCGCTGGACAACCGGCCGCTCAAGTTCGAAGAGTTTGAAGCCAAGATGCGCCAGGCCGTTTTTGTCTCGGCCACACCGGCAAAT
>NZ_JBFUGX010001252.1:0-564 GCF_056402675.1 Polaromonas sp. P3_C2
GTTGGACAAACTCACGGCAATCACCTACCCCAGCGGAACAAAGGTCAAGTTGGACAAACTCACGGCAATCACCTACCCCAGCGGAACAAAGGTCAACTACAGCTACGATGCCCAAGGCGTGGTCAACGCTGTCACGGTCAATCCGCCGAAYGCCAAYGGCGTGGGCACCAACACYGGMACMACCCTGCCGCTGMTRRSTGGMATCACCACCAAYGCTGAAAGCAAACTGACYGGCTGGAGCTGGGCCAGCAGCAAGACYCAGGCGATTGCYTAYGAYGCCAACGGCCAGATCAGCGCGTACAACCTGGGTGATCCAACAACAACTGGGATTCGCCGAACCATTCTTCGTGACACAGCGGGACGCATCACCGGCTACACCCACACCAGCAACGGAGTCCCGGTGCCCGCACTGGACCAGAGCTTTGGTTATGACAACCTGAACCGACTGATCAGCGCCACCTTGGGCAGCAGTGCGATCCAGTACAGCTATGACGCCACGGGCAACCGCACGGCCAAAGTCGTTGGCGGCACGAGCTACCCCAACACCATTGCCAGCACCAGCAA
>NZ_JBFUGX010001253.1:0-563 GCF_056402675.1 Polaromonas sp. P3_C2
CCGGCAAGGAAAACAAGATCACCATCAAGGCCAACTCCGGTTTGTCTGAAGCTGAAATCCAGCAGATGGTGAAAGACGCCGAGCTGAACGCCGAAGAAGACAAGAAAAAAGTCGAGTTCGTCACCGCCAAGAACAACGCCGAAGCCATGGTGCACAGCGTGAAGAAATCGCTGGGTGAATACGGCGACAAGCTCGAAGCCGGCGAGAAGGAAAAGATTGAAGCCGCCATCAAGGACATGGAAGAAGCGCTCACTGGCGACGACAAGGCCGCCATCGACGCCAAGAACACGGCCCTGATGGAAGCCAGCCAGAAGCTCGGCGAAAAAATGTACGCCGACATGCAGGCATCGCAGGCGGCAGCCGGTGGTGACGCAGGCGCAGCGGGCGCCGCCCAGGCTGAAGCCAAACCGGTCGACGACAATGTCGTGGACGCTGAAGTCAAGGAAGTCAAAAAGGGCTAAGCGCTTTTTTACAAAGCACCCCTGCATTGGCGCGATAACTGCATGCAAAAGCAGACGGCAAAGGCAGCCAGCAAAGGCGGAAAACCGGGAGCAATCCAGGAT
>NZ_JBFUGX010001254.1:0-561 GCF_056402675.1 Polaromonas sp. P3_C2
GGTTAAGTCCCTGACGATCGCTAATAGGATTGCCTGGACGATGCACGTTAGTCAGCGCATGGTGGAGAGGTCTTTGAGTAAGGCCGACATTAAGGATTGTTTGAAGCAGGGCTACTTTACTGAGCGACCAACCATCGCCAATAAACCAGGTGATTTGCAATATCGTTTTCGGATGGAAGCCACCGTTGACGGCGTACGCATAGCGGTGGGAGCCGCTTTAATTCCGTCCACAAGAGTAGTTGTTATTACAGTTTTTGATCCGACCAAACCATAGCCAATGATCTCTTATCCTCATTTCGCGTTTCCGAATTTGTTTTTAGTGGATGGATATTCACTAGAGCAGACGGAATACGGTGAAGTTGTTTCTTATGAAGACGAAGGCGCTCTAGAGGCTTGCGTTGGGCGACTTCGCGTTCGAGCCCCTCGAAGGCTCAATGGTCCTGAATTACGATTTCTACGAAGAACTCTTGGACTAACCCAGGATGATTTCGGTGCCTTAATTGATCGAAACGAACAAACCGTCGCGAGGATGGAGAAATCAGATGCACCAATAGACCGCTC
>NZ_JBFUGX010001255.1:0-561 GCF_056402675.1 Polaromonas sp. P3_C2
CCCCGAATTCATCGCCGTCGACCTGAAGGGCCTGAAGAAGGGCTCGCCGCTGCACATCAAGGACATCACCCTGCCAAAGGGCGTGAAGTTCGTGGCCAAGGGCCAGGACAACCCGGTTCTGGTGTCGGTGTCTGCCGTTTCCGAAGAAGCCGAGGCCGATGCCGCAGCAGCCGCTGCAGCAGCCGCACCGGTGGATCCGAAAGCCGCTAAAGCTGCTGCCGCCAAGGAAGCCAAAGCCGGCGCCAAGGCCGACGCTGCCAAGCCTGCCGCCAAGAAGTAATTCAGCTTCCCGCACAGGCCTGAAAAGGCTCACGGCCCTTGTCCTCTTGCAGGACAAGGGCCGTTTTTCTTGGTTAGCGCTTCAATCAGAACCGCCCGCTTGCAAAGACACAAGGCCACGCACCCTAAAATTGGACAGATGGAAATCTCCAAATGATCAAATTGTTTGTCGGCCTGGGAAACCCCGGCCCCGAATACGAAGCCACCCGCCACAACGCCGGTTTCTGGTTTATTGATGCTCTCTCGCAAGAGCTGAAAGCCCCGCTAAGCCTGGACAAGAGC
>NZ_JBFUGX010001256.1:0-558 GCF_056402675.1 Polaromonas sp. P3_C2
GTTAAAAAGGCCTGTCGACTGGCGGCACCACGCCGGCCGACCTGCGGTAATCGTTATTTCTCCAGCCAGTCCTTGAGCTCGTCGGCATGCTCTTCCTCATCGGCAAGAACATCTTCGAGCAGGCGGCGTGTCGTGGGATCCTTGTCGCCGATCAGCGCAATCATCTGGCGATAGGTTTCAACCGCGATGCGTTCGGCGATCAGGTTGACCCGCACCATGGTTTTGAGGTCGTTCGATTCGTCGTAATCCGCATGGCTGCGCTGCAACAGAGTGGCCGGCGAAAAGTCCGGCTCGCCTCCCAGCTGCACAATGCGCCGGGCAATGCGGTCCGCATGTCCGGATTCTTCATTGGCGTGGACCAGGAACTCGTCGGCAATGGGCGGCGACGACACACCGCTGGCCATGAAGTAGTGCCGCTTGTAGCGCAATACGCAAACCAGTTCTGTTGCCAGTGCGTCATTCAGCAGCTTGACGATCGCATCGCGGTGCGGCCCGTAGGCCGGCGTGATCGCGCCGTCGTTGAGGCTGTTCCGGGCTGCGTTCAGCGCTGTTTCATCG
>NZ_JBFUGX010001257.1:0-554 GCF_056402675.1 Polaromonas sp. P3_C2
GTGGTACTCGTACATGGTTAAGACTCTTTGCAAGTAGTTCGTCGGCGGCGCGAACGGCCGCTACAAACTGGTTGATCTTGTAGGCGCTTTTGATTCCCTTGGAAATCTCGACGCCCGAACTGACATCAACGGCCAGCGTTGTGCAACGCGGCCTGACTTGCAAAATGCCATCGATCACGTTTGCAGGCGTCAATCCACCAGACAAAACGAGGTGAGCGCTGACGTTTGGAGGAAGAAGTGACCAATTGAATGTTTTCCCGCCGCCACCATAACCTTCGACATGAGCGTCGAGCAGGATGGCTTGTGCGGCCTTGAAGTCTTGTGCGTATTTTACGAGATCAAAGCCGCCGGAGGTTCCAGGCGTGCTTTCAGTGGTTTTTTCACCAAGTGGAATGCRTGCGGCGCGCATGAACGGGCGCCCGGCCTCCAGGCAGATCTCGGGTGTTTCGTCACCATGAAATTGTAGTAAAGCCATTGGTAGGCCTGCGCAAGCAGCTATGATTTTTGTAGCGGGGGCATTGACGAAAAGCAGCACCGGCGTCACGAAAGGAGGC
>NZ_JBFUGX010001258.1:0-554 GCF_056402675.1 Polaromonas sp. P3_C2
GCATGAAGGCGCGAGGACGTTTCTCGGCAATGATCCGCGCCACATCAAAGAACAGGGTGCCTTGAGTTGCATCCGCAAAGCCGTGTGCGCGCCCCAAGGCATTCTTTTTTGAAACTCCGGCGATGGAGAAGGGCTGACRGGGGAATCCGCCCAATAAGACGTCGTGGTCTGGAATATCTTTTTCGTGGATTTGGGTGATGTCACCGTTCAGCGGGTGCCCGCCCTGAAAGTTCTCTGTGTAGGTCTTCTGGGCATAAGAGTCCCACTCGCTGGTGAACACACATTCACCGCCGATTGCTTCAAACGCGAGCCGGATGCCACCGATGCCGGCGAACAGGTCGAGGAACTTGAAGTCACCATTTCCCGAAAGGGGGCCGAAGTTGAGGAGTCTCTGAAGCTCGGCCGCGATGTGCGCCGGTGGAGGTAATTCGCCCGTCTCCCATCGGCGGAGGTGGCGAGGGCTGACCTTGAGGTGTTTGGCTACCGCTTCTTGGGTGTGGGTTTTGCGAGCGGCCGCCAAATAGGCGATGGTTGCGGAGTGGTCGGCAGTGATA
>NZ_JBFUGX010001259.1:0-554 GCF_056402675.1 Polaromonas sp. P3_C2
TAGCTGTAGTTGACTCGGCTCCGCTGGTTAGGTGGCTCTCAGCGTGGGTACGCGAAACGACGCGTCCTCCGCATTCACTCGTAAATCTTTGCCGCCCGAATCATAGCCTCCACAAACTTCCAAGACGGCTTGTCATCGACACGAGGCCCCATCGTCGCCAGCCATGCATGCATGGCCTCCAGGAATTGCTCTAGCGTAGGGGTTCTCCCAATCTTCAACTTGCCCTTGCAATAGTTCGTTGCGAAGTTGCTCAATAGCGTTGAGTACTACGTCTACTGAACCGTCGTCCTTACCTAAAAGGTCTAACAAAGTGTTTTGTTTCATGGTCTCACCGATATGAACTGGCCCCATCCCTGAGCCGCAGTTCAACCTCGGCGGCTATCTAGCCATTGCAAATATTGATGCCTTAATTCAATAAATCTTTCAAATTCCCAATTGTCTTCAATTGGTATCGACTTCAAATTTCGGAATAATTTTTTTTCACTTAAAAACTCGTTCCAAGACAATTCATGAGGCAATCTTTCGTTAAACAACAATAGATTTTTCATGTTGTC
>NZ_JBFUGX010001260.1:0-547 GCF_056402675.1 Polaromonas sp. P3_C2
GCCTTGTTCCAGGCGGTGCGCGGCTCCTTGTCGGTAAAGCGGATCTTGACGATGCTCTTGCCGCTCTTGAAGCCGTACTTCCAGGGCAGCACCATGCGCACCGGTGCGCCGTTCTGGTTGGGGAGCACTTCGCCATACATGCCGAAAGCCAGCAGCGCCAGCGGGTGCATGGCTTCGTCCATGCGCAGGGCTTCCACATACGGCCAGTCGAGCACGCGGGAGCCCACAAACGGCATGGTCTTGGGATCGGCCAGGGTGACGAATTCAACGTATTTGGCGTTGCCGAGCGGCTCGACCTTCTTGATGAGCTCCGACAGCGAATACCCCACCCACGGGATCACCATGGACCAGCCCTCGACACAACGCAGGCGGTAAATGCGCTCTTCCTGCGGTGCGAGCTTGATCAGGTCTTCGAGCGTGAAGGTCTTGGGCTGCTTGACCAGGCCTTCGACGGCCACCGACCAGGGCTTGGTCACCAGCGTGTGGGCGTTCTTGGCTGGGTCGGCCTTGTCGGTGCCGAACTCGTAGTAATTGTTGTAGGTAGAGG
>NZ_JBFUGX010001261.1:0-545 GCF_056402675.1 Polaromonas sp. P3_C2
CTTCACCAGCAGGGGCCGCGGAACCGGCTTTGCCGGGCCGCAGGCGCAGCGGCCCCCTCGGGGGGCAGGAAGCTACACGGAGTGAGCGACCGTGGGGGCTATCTCCCCCCAAAAATCGCGGTGCCTACGCGCACCATGGTGCTGCCCGAATGGATCGCCGCCTCCAGGTCAGCGGTCATGCCCATTGACAAGGTATCCATGGGTGCAAGCAACGCACCTGACGCGTTGATTTCGTCAAAAATGGCTTTTGTCCGCGCGTGGACAGCGCAAGCAGCTACAAAATCGATAGCAGGCTCCGGTATCGCCATCAAGCCGCGCAAGGTGAGGTTCGGCAGCTGCACAACCGCCTGCGCCAGCGCCAGGACATCCTCAGGCGCCACGCCCGACTTGTTGGCGCCACCATCCACGTTGACCTGCAGGCAGATCTGGAGCGGCGGCAAATCGGGCGGTCGCTGCTCGCTCAGCCGCTGGGCGATTTTGGGGCGATCTACCGACTGCACCCAGTCAAAATGCTCAGCCACGAGACGGGTCTTGTTGCTCTGAAC
>NZ_JBFUGX010001262.1:0-544 GCF_056402675.1 Polaromonas sp. P3_C2
GCGCTATCCGATGAAGCTGGTGAACGGAAAATACGAGCGCATCAGCTGGGACGTCGCCCTGAAGGAAATCACCGACCGCATGCTGGAGCTGCGCAAGGCCAGCGGCCCTGACTCGGTGTATGTGGTGGGGTCGTCCAAACACAACAACGAGCAGGCCTACCTGCTGCGCAAGTGGATGAGCCTGTGGGGCAGCAACAACTGCGACCACCAGGCCCGCATCTGCCACTCCACCACGGTGGCCGGCGTCGCCAACACCTGGGGCTACGGCGCCATGACCAATTCGTACAACGACATGCAAAACAGCAAGGTCGCCCTGTACATCGGCTCCAACGCGGCCGAGGCCCACCCCGTCAGCCTGCTGCACATGCTGCACGCCAAGGAAACCGGCTGCAAGATGATCGTGGTCGATCCGCGCTTTACCCGCACTGCCGCCAAGGCCGACGAATACATCCGCATCCGCTCCGGCTCCGACATCCCCTTCCTGTTCGGCATGCTGTATCACATCTTCAAGAACGGCTGGGAAGACAAGAAGTACATCAACGAC
>NZ_JBFUGX010001263.1:0-540 GCF_056402675.1 Polaromonas sp. P3_C2
CTGAAAGAACTCGAAACCGCCTTGATCCGCAAGGCGGTGACCGATTCACGCGGCAATGTGCTGCAGGCCGCAAAAGCGCTCGGCGTCAGCCGGGCCACGGTTTACCGCCGCCTGGGCTCGGGCAAACGCAACTAGCACCCGGCAAACACAAATCAGTGCTTGTGCTCGGCCGCGGCACCGGCTGCTCCCGGAGCTGCAGTGGCAACCGGCAGCTTCAGCTCGAGCTTGCTTTCCACACCTTTGGCGTCCTTGAACAGCAGGGTCACGGGGATTGTGCTGTCTTTGGCCAGCGGTGCTTTGAGGTCCATCAGCATGACGTGGTAACCCCCTGGCTTGAGTTCGACCTTTTTGCCGGCAGGCAAATCAAGTGACGGCACGGCGCGCATTTTCATGACGTCGCCGTCCATTTTCATTTCATGCACTTCAGCCACGCCCGCCACCGGCGACGACACGCCGATCAGCTGGGCCCCATCTTTGGCGGTGAGGCTCATAAAAGCCCCCGTGCCTTTTTGCCCTTGCACAGTGGCGCGCGCCCACGCC
>NZ_JBFUGX010001264.1:0-539 GCF_056402675.1 Polaromonas sp. P3_C2
GCTGGCGACAGGTGCAGCCGCTTGCCCTCACGGATAAAAAGCGGCACGCCGAGCTTTTCTTCCAGTTGGCGGATACGCGTCGTGATGTTGGACTGCACGCGGTGCAGGCGCTCGGCAGCACGTGTCACCCCGCCCGCCTCCACCACGGCACGAAAAATAACCAGGTCGCTCAGCTCCATGATCTCTTGAAAAGATATTAATTATCTTTATTATTCATTTTTCAGAATGAATTGTCACGCGTATCGTCCAGCCTTCATCACTTCACACCACCCAAGGAACAAGAATGGCAAAGGCTTACTGGATCGTGCGCGTCTCGGTGCGCAACATTGAGGAATATCCTCGTTACCTCACGGCGGCGCGGCCGGCCTTCGAGAAGTTCGGGGCGCGCTTTCTGGTGCGCGGCGGCGCGTACGAATGCATGGAGGGCAGCTCGCGCGAGCGCAACGTCGTCGTGGAGTTTGCCGACATGGCGACCGCCAGGGCCTGTTATGCCAGCCCTGAATACCAGGCGGCCCGGGCGATACGCCAGCAACACGCTG
>NZ_JBFUGX010001265.1:0-538 GCF_056402675.1 Polaromonas sp. P3_C2
CCAGTCAATCCACCAAGTTAACAGGCACTCACTTTTACGCGGGTGCTTTTTGATTCCCAAAACCATTGTTCTCAAACAAGGAGCTCTCATGAAACTTCGTCCTTTGCACGACCGCGTGATCGTCAAACGCGTGGAAAACGAAACCAAAACCGCTTCCGGCATCGTCATTCCTGACAGCGCCGCTGAAAAGCCTGATCAGGGCGAAGTGCTGGCCGTTGGCCCAGGCAAGAAGAACGACAAGGGCGAACTGAGCCCAGTGGGCGTGAAAGTTGGCGACCGCGTGCTGTTCGGCAAATACAGCGGCCAGACCGTCAAGGTCGACGGCGACGAACTGCTCGTCATGAAAGAAGAAGACCTGTTTGCAGTGGTCGAGAAGTAACCTCTCTTCTGCTATTTATTTGATAGCTGCTGGCGCACGTCTTACTTGGGCTAGCAGGCGATTTCATCCATAAACTTTAAGGAATCTGCATCATGGCAGCAAAAGACGTAATTTTCGGCGGCGAAGCCCGCGCACGCATGGTCGAGGGTGTGAACATCC
>NZ_JBFUGX010001266.1:0-537 GCF_056402675.1 Polaromonas sp. P3_C2
CCGATGACAAACGCCAGCTGGTAGCCGCCATTGAGCGCCACCACGGCATCGGCACCCGCACCGGCCAGCGAACCGGTGCGCGCCGCCGCCAGGCTGGCCAGCACCGCCAACCCCAACGCGCCGCCCATCATGAAGGAGGTATTGACCACGCCCGAGGCAATACCGGACTCGGCTGGGTCCACGTCGCTCATGGCGGCCAGCAACACCGGGTTGAAGGCCATGCCGGCCCCCAGCCCCAGCAGCAGCATGCCGGGCAACACGTCGAGCACAAAGCCGCCGCCCACCGGCGCACGCGCGAACAAGGCCAGGCCCAGGGCGGCCAGCAGCAGGCCGGCAGACAGCGGTGCGCGTATGCCGAAACGCATGACGATTTTGGCCGACAGGCCGAGCGAGAACGCGGCCATGATCAGGTTGGCGGGCAAAAAGCCCAGGCCGACCTGCAGGGCGCTGTAGCCCAGCACCAGTTGCATATACAACGCCGAAATAAAGAACCAGGCAAACATGGCCGCGGCCCACAGTACGCCGACCACGTTGGCG
>NZ_JBFUGX010001267.1:0-536 GCF_056402675.1 Polaromonas sp. P3_C2
ACTGGGAACTCGGTTTTCGCAACATCACCAACAGCAAGCGCCCCATCACCAAGGTGGACGACATTGCCGGCCTGAAACTGCGCGTGATTCCCAATGCCATCAACATCGACTGGGTGACCGCCCTGGGCGCCAATCCGACGCCCATGGCTTTTCCCGAGGTTTATGCCGCGATGGAGCAAAAGGCCATTGACGGCCATGAAAACCCGTTCACGGTCATCAACGCGAACAAGTTCTACGAAGTGCAAAAGTACCTGGCGGTGACCAACCACCAGTACAACCCGCAAACCGTCATTGTCAGCAAAAAGCTGTGGGACACCCTGAGCAATGATGAGAAAAAAATATTCTCGGATGCGACCGCCGAAGCTGCTGCGTACCAGCGCAAGGCCTCGCGTGAACAGTCCGGCACTGCGCTCGAAAACCTGAAGAAGAACGGCATGCAGGTCAGCGAGTTCAGTCCCGCGGAGATGGCTAAATTCCGCGAGAAGATGAAGCCCGTGATCGAGAAGCACTCAGCCATCGTGGGTGCCGATGTGGTC
>NZ_JBFUGX010001268.1:0-533 GCF_056402675.1 Polaromonas sp. P3_C2
GGCTGGCGCATTTTTGGCAGCGTTGTCGACCAGGCCGACAAACTTCTTCTGTGCATCAGCAGTTTGGCCTTCCAGGGTCTTGCCCAGTTCAGCACCGGCAGCCGAAGCGATGTCATACAGGTGACGGCTGTAAGCAGCGGTCTTTTCAGCCAGGGGCTGGACCAGGCCGGCTTGCAGGGCCATCAGTTCTTGCGCGTCTTTCACGCCCATCACGGCTTGTGCGTGGTTGGCGGTTTCGGCAAGGGCAGCCTTGGTGGCTTGCACGTTCAGTTCGACCAGCTTTTCAACGCCTTCGAAGGCTTTGTGGGTCAGACCAAACAGGGTTTCGATGTTGGCTTTGTGGGAGGCCATGATTTGTTCAGCGGTCAGCATAATTAATCTCCAGATATAAGTTAATGAGTCGTCGGGTCAATAGTTGCGTTGCGCTGAATTGCTGCACTGCAACATGACCCTAAGTATAGGCATTGGCCGAGGCATTGCAAGCAGTTTTTGTTGCACTGCACCATTTTAGATGTCGGGCCCTATTTGCACCC
>NZ_JBFUGX010001269.1:0-533 GCF_056402675.1 Polaromonas sp. P3_C2
GGCTTACCGGGCCATCAAACTCAAGGACTTTGCCGGTGCGAAGGCAATTTTCTCCGAGTCTGCAAAGTTTTACGACCTGACCGATTACCAGGTCAATTCAACGTTGACCTGCTATTTGCCTTACTACGCTTATGCGGCTGTCAAGGCGGGAGACACCTCAACTATTGAGAAGATGGTAAGCGGCACCGAGGTCTCCAGACAGGACTTTGACTACCAGCTGACCATGGCGATTCTTGCCGCAGCATCCGGCAAAAACGAGGAAGCGTTGCAATTTCTTCAACGCGCGCGGCACCTGCGTCCGCACACTGAGAAAAGGGCCTTGCTGACGCAGTACACCTTTGGAGAGATCTCCGAACTGGTGGCGGAAATGACCGGCAGCAGCAAGATCAGGGCCTTGGCGCTGGAGTGGGCCCAGAAAAGCCAGAAGTTCGAACCCTGGCAATCCTGGGCTTATGCACTGGAAGCCAGGTTGACCAGGAACCCTGCCGAGCGCAGGCGGGCCTTGGCGATGCTGTTTTACCTCGACCCTAAAT
>NZ_JBFUGX010001270.1:0-531 GCF_056402675.1 Polaromonas sp. P3_C2
GATCGCGGAAGGCGCCTAGAACAGGTTTCTGGACGATTGGGACGCGATATCGACCTTGGGAAGGGGCTGGGAAAGGACGGTTCGCGTTTATGGGAAAATACCGGCATTGCCCGCCGCCCGCATCGCCGGCGCCGGTTCGTTCCGCTCTTCCCTACAAGTTATGTCCAGCAATCTCCACCCCATGCTCAACGTGGCCATCAAGGCTGCGCGCGCTGCAGGCGCCATCATCAACCGTGCGGCGCTTGACGTCGAATCGGTTCGCATATCGGTCAAGCAGACCAACGACTTTGTCACCGAGGTCGACCAAGCTGCTGAAGCTGCGATCATCGAAACGCTGCTGACGGCCTACCCCGGCCACGGCATCCTGGCCGAAGAATCCGGCAGCGAGCATGGCGCCAAAGACTCCGACTTCGTCTGGATCATCGACCCGCTGGACGGCACCACCAATTTCATCCACGGCTTTCCCGTCTATTGCGTCAGCATCGCGCTGGCCGTCAAGGGCAAGGTCGAGCAGGCCGTGGTGTATGACCC
>NZ_JBFUGX010001271.1:0-530 GCF_056402675.1 Polaromonas sp. P3_C2
GGCAGGGCGCCTAGCCTCGTACACCTCTACGGCTTATGACTGGAACAGTCAGGCAGTGCATTTGTCTCCGCTTGGCGATAGATATATGGGCTACCAACTCGATCACCAGGACTATGGCGACTTCGCACTCGACAGCGCATGTACACACCTGCACAAGATGTGTCACGAGTGTTCCAGCATAGTCACTGATCAGGCTGGCCTCCGAAAGTATTACCTGAGGCAGGTGCTGTTAGAGACGTATGAAATGCTATGCAATCGCCCGGCCCAGTACCTGGAATTAGCGAACAAGCTTGATGGATACAAGGCCCTAACGCAGTTGCTCCTTCAGAAGCCATTCGACTTCAACGCTGTCATGAATGCTTCACTAAGCCCACCCCCGAAGGATCCACTCATTCTCGACTTTCCCAGTGGAGGCCCGTCATGACTCAATGCACCAGTCCTGCAGCGTCAGGAGTGTGGCTTAACCCTTCCATCGAGAGGACGTCACAAGGGCTACGCCCTTGCGTCGCCCCTCATGGCAAACGTTATAC
>NZ_JBFUGX010001272.1:0-525 GCF_056402675.1 Polaromonas sp. P3_C2
CGACGTGCAGGGCGTTGCCGGTACCTGGAAGGACTTGACTGACTCGGTCAACTCCATGGGCGTCAACTCCATGGGCTCCAACCTGACCGGCCAGGTGCGCAACATTGCCGAGGTGACCAAGGCTGTGGCGGCGGGCGACCTTTCGAAGAAGATCACGGTGGACGTGAAGGGCGAAATCCTCGAGCTCAAGAACACCATCAACACCATGGTGGAYCAGYTGYSGTCWTTTGCTTCTGARGTAACSCGRGTSGCRCGCGAGGTGGGYACYGARGGCAARCTGGGCGGSCAGGCCGACGTGCAGGGYGTTGCCGGTACCTGGAAGGACTTGACYGAYTCGGTCAACTCCATGGGCTCCAACCTGACCGGCCAGGTGCGCAACATTGCCGAGGTGACCAAGGCTGTGGCGGCGGGGGACCTTTCGAAGAAGATCACGGTGGACGTGAAGGGCGAAATCCTCGAGCTCAAGAACACCATCAACACCATGGTGGATCAGTTGTCGTCTTTTGCTTCTGAAGTAACGCGAGT
>NZ_JBFUGX010001273.1:0-523 GCF_056402675.1 Polaromonas sp. P3_C2
CCCTTACACGGCGTAGGTCGGCGGTTCGAGCCCGTCAGCACCCACCACCCACGAAAAAAGGCGAACATGGTTCGCCTTTTTTGTTGTTGGCTCCCGGTTTGTTCGTAAAGCTGTTGCAGCACAGGAAGTTCGAGATGTTTGATTTCATTCGCAAGCACACCAAAGTCACCATGGCGTTGCTGTTTTTGCTGATTGTTCCGTCCTTTATATTGGTGGGCATGAACAGCAATGGTCCCTCCGGGAACAACAGGGGGGTTGTTGCCGTTGTCGACGGAAAAGACATCACGCAGCCCGAATGGGATCAGGCTCACCAGAGCGAGGTCCAGCGCATACGCGCTTCCATGCCGTCGATTGATGTCAAGCTGCTGGATACACCACAAGCACGCTACGCGACGCTGGAGCGGCTGGTACGCGACCGCGTGGTTGCTGCTGCTGCCCACGTCACCGACGACTATCTGGCGCGCGAGCTGCAGAAAATTCCTGAAATCGCCGCCCTGAAAGGCCCGGACGGCAAGCTCGATAT
>NZ_JBFUGX010001274.1:0-523 GCF_056402675.1 Polaromonas sp. P3_C2
GATCTTGCCGGTGCGTGCAGCGCGAACGATGGCATCGATCTTGCCGGTGCGTGCAGCGCGAACGATGGCATCCACGCAACGCTCCACGTCTTCGGTCTTCACCACAACCTCAACCTTGACCTTCGGCAGGAAATCGACGACGTATTCGGCGCCACGGTACAACTCGGTGTGGCCCTTCTGGCGGCCAAAGCCCTTGACTTCAGTGACGGTCAGACCAGTCACGCCGCATTCGGCCAAGGCCTCACGGACTTCTTCGAGTTTGAAGGGCTTGAGGACGGCGGTAATTTGTTTCACTGAATATCTCCATTAATTCTAAATATCGTCAAAAAGGCATTTAGCGGCGTACAACGTGCAAGTGACTTCACCAGCAGGGGCCGCGGAACCGGCTTTGCCGGGCCGCAGGCGCAGCGGCCCCCTCGGGGGGCAGGGAGCTACGCGAAGCGAGCGACCGTGGGGGCCTATCTAGACCGCCGCTTCGTCTTCCTCACCCGTACGGATACGCACCACCCGCTCGACGCGGGTG
>NZ_JBFUGX010001275.1:0-521 GCF_056402675.1 Polaromonas sp. P3_C2
ATCCACATGGTGACCGCGATGATTAGCGCCACGAGCGGCGGTGGGATCTTGAGTTCTAGGGCGCGCATAGCTTGTACTCTGAGGTCTAACGTTTGACATGAGAGGGGGCGCCCGGCTTGCCGGGCCACGTTCTCTCGATGGAAGGGCTAGGCGTCACTGTCGTCAGTGTCTGATGACTCACCTTGATGAGAAAGCTTGAGCCCACCTTTCCCGTCCGGTAGCCACACTGCCCCGGTTTCTGAGCTTGCATCAAAAAACCCAAGTTGATGCTTGGCTGCAAGGCTAAAGACCTGCTCATATGCGGCTTCTGCCTTGGACCAGGCGAACGCGGCGTAGATTGCTTCCTTCCCGACGCTATAGTCAGTGACAGCCGAATCATCTTCTGGAAACTCTTCCGAAGAGAAGGGGCCATTCATTGCCGGGTACGACTTGATCATCTCAAGGAACCAAGCCTGAAGCTCTGGTGTAGAGACCTTTGGATCGTCGTAGCTGTGATTCTCGGACCATTCGGATGTCTCTTC
>NZ_JBFUGX010001276.1:0-521 GCF_056402675.1 Polaromonas sp. P3_C2
TGAGCCTGGACGCTCACCTGGGCAAGGTCACAGTTCTGCTGGGTCGCAACGGCGTAGGAAAAACCACGCTGCTCAAATCACTGATGGGCCTGATCCCCATCAAGACCGGCACGATTGAATTCGACGGCAAACCCATCCAGGGCAACACGCCGTATGAGCGCGCCCGCGCAGGCATCGGCTTTGTGCCGCAGGGCCGCGAGATCTTCGCGCGCCTGACGGTGGAAGAAAACCTGCGCATGGGCCTGGCCTACAAAAGCGCCAGCACGCCGATTCCTGCCGAGCTGTATGAGCTGTTTCCGGTGCTCAAGCAGATGCTGAACCGTCGCGGCGGTGACTTGTCGGGTGGGCAGCAGCAGCAGCTGGCCATTGCACGCGCGCTGGCGGCCAAGCCCAAGCTGTTGATTCTTGACGAGCCCACCGAAGGCATACAGCCCAGCATCATCAAGGACATCGGCCGCGTGATCCGCATGCTGGCCGACCGCGGTGACATGGCCATCTTGCTGGTGGAGCAGTACTACGAC
>NZ_JBFUGX010001277.1:0-520 GCF_056402675.1 Polaromonas sp. P3_C2
TCATGAGCTTGTAGATCTCGTCGCTGGTCGGCCAGATGTCGCCCAGGTACACGTCCTTGCCGCCCTTGCCTTTGCCGACGGGTTCGGTCATCAGGTCGCGCATCACCGTGCCGGCAATGGCGTAGGCCACCACCAGCGGCGGGCTGGCCAGAAAGTTGGCCTTGAGGTTGGGATGGATGCGCGCCTCGAAGTTGCGGTTGCCCGAAAGCACGGCCGCGCAGACCAGGTCGCTCTTGCTGATGGCTTCATTGAGTTCGGGCGTCAGGTCGCCGGCATTGCCGATGCAGGTGGTGCAACCGTAGCCGGCCAGTGCGAAGCCGAGCTTCTCCAGGTAAGGCAGCAGGCCGGTCTCGGTGAGGTACTCGGTCACGATGCGCGAGCCAGGGGCCAGCGAGGTCTTGATGTGCGGCTGCACCTTCAGGCCGGCTTCCACCGCCTTCTTGGCCAGCAGGCCGGCGGCCAGCAGCACGCTGGGGTTGGAGGTGTTGGTGCAACTGGTGATGGCGGCGATCAGCACGTC
>NZ_JBFUGX010001278.1:0-518 GCF_056402675.1 Polaromonas sp. P3_C2
TCGGTGACCTGGGTCAGGTTGTCATTGGCGTTGTAGGCAAAGCCGGTGGTGGTGGGCGTGGCACTTCCGGTGTTGGCGGGTTGCTGGGTCTGGATGGGACGGCCCAGGCTGTCGTAGTAGGTGTAGCTGGCAAGACCATTGGGGTCGACCACGGTGGTGGGCCGGCCCATGGCGTCGTAGCCATACTGCCAGGTCAGGGTGCCGCTGTTGATGGCAACACTCACCGCCGAAGAGGTCGACGGGTCGTTGTTGGTGTCGCCTGCGTAGTCGGCGCTTAAGGTGTGACTGCCCAAGGCCAGGGAGTTGGTAGCAAGCGTTGCCACGCCGCCTGCCACAGTGCCTGTGCCCAGGGTGGTGCTGCCGTCCTTGAAGGTGACGTTGCCGGTGGGACTGGCACCTGTGACGGTGGCGGTCAGCGTGATGTTCTGGCCTACGGGGGCGGTGCCGGCGCTGCTTGAAAGCGCTGTGGTCGTGGGGGTGGCGGCGAGCGCCAGGACCGGGACCAGAGAGATGAGCAG
>NZ_JBFUGX010001279.1:0-517 GCF_056402675.1 Polaromonas sp. P3_C2
GGCCGACACCGGCCCCTGCGGCCCGWGCAGCGAAATCTTCTACGACCACGGCGACCACATCCCCGGCGGCCCGCCCGGCAGCCCCGATGAAGACGGCGACCGCTTCATCGAAAWCTGGAAWAACGTGTTCATGCAGTTCGACATGGCCGCCGACGGCAGCGTCACCAAACTGCCCGCGCCCTGCGTGGATACCGGCATGGGCCTGGAGCGCCTGGCCGCCATCCTGCAGCATGTGCACAGCAACTATGAAATCGACATCTTTGCCGAGCTGATCAAGGCGGCATCGCGCGAGACCGGCGAAAAAGACCTGGGCAACAAGAGCCTGTTTGTCATTGCCGACCACATCCGCGCCACAGCGTTCCTGGTGAGTGACGGCGTCAACCCGTCCAATGAAGGCCGCGGTTATGTGCAGCGCCGCATCAWCCGCCGCGCGATCCGCCACGGCTACAAGCTGGGCCAGAAGACACCGTTCTTCCACAAGCTGGTGGCTGATCTGGCTCGCCTGATGGGCGATGCC
>NZ_JBFUGX010001280.1:0-515 GCF_056402675.1 Polaromonas sp. P3_C2
GCCCCAGGCA
This sequence comes from Polaromonas sp. P3_C2, assembly GCF_056402675.1. NCBI lineage: Bacteria > Pseudomonadati > Pseudomonadota > Betaproteobacteria > Burkholderiales > Comamonadaceae > Polaromonas > Polaromonas sp. P3_C2. The sequence goes on from NZ_JBFUGX010001280.1 coordinate 11, forward strand.
GCCTCGTGCATCCAGGCGCCGGTGGCCTTGCCGAAGTTGTCGATCAGCCATTGCGGGTCTTGCGCGGCGAGCTCACCGATGGTGTGAATATGGAGCTTCGCGAGTTTGTCGCCGGACTTCGGGCCGATGCCGTTGATCTTGCGTACGTGCAGCGGCCAGATTTTTTCCTGCAGGTCTGTTTCGTAAATGATGGAAATGCCGTTGGGCTTGTTGAACTCACTCGCCATCTTGGCCAGCAGCTTGTTGGGCGCCACGCCGACGGAGCAGGTCAGGCCCGTCTTTTCAAAAATCGCTTTCTGGATGAGCCGGGCCAGCACGCGCCCGCCTTCACGCTGGCCGCCGGGTACGTCGGTGAAGTCGATATAGACCTCGTCCACGCCGCGGTCCTGCATGAGCGGCGCGATGTCGGTGATGGTGCTTTTGAAGAGCTGGGAGTATTTGCGGATTTCCGAAAAATCGACCGGCAGCACAATGGCCTGCGGGCACAGCCTGGCGGCCTTCATCA
>NZ_JBFUGX010001281.1:0-513 GCF_056402675.1 Polaromonas sp. P3_C2
GCCGGATGTCAGCGAAGCGTTGGGTTTCGGGTTTCGCTGCGGTTTCCTGGGGCTGCTGCACATGGAGATCGTCCAGGAGCGGCTCGAGCGGGAATTCGATCAGGATCTGATCACGACGGCCCCCAGTGTGGTCTATGAAGTTCTCCAATCCGACGGAACCCTCCTCAAGGTTGAAAATCCCTCCAAAATTCCCGACGGCGGAAAGGTCAACGAGATCCGCGAGCCCATCGTGACCGTGCACTTGTATATGCCGCAGGACTATGTGGGCGCCGTGATGACGCTGGCCAACCAGAAACGCGGCGTCCAGCTGAACATGGCTTACCACGGCAAGCAGGTCATGTTGACCTACGAAATGCCACTGGGCGAGATCGTGCTGGACTTCTTCGACAAGCTCAAGTCCGTCTCCCGCGGCTATGCGTCAATGGACTACGAATTCAAGGAGTTCCGGGCATCCGATGTGGTCAAGGTGGACATCTTGCTGAACGGCGAGAAGGTCGATGCGCTGTCCATCAT
>NZ_JBFUGX010001282.1:0-512 GCF_056402675.1 Polaromonas sp. P3_C2
CCTCATAGGAGCGCATGGCGCTCATCAGCGTCACCATCTCGGTCGCGCTATCCACACCGGTGTAAGCCACAAAACCCTTGTCGTTGGCCAGCGGGTGACCCGGTTCATAGACCATTCGTGGCGGCAAATCAGTCGGCTCAACCGACACCACGGCAGGTGCCGATGTACCGGTCAGGCCTGCACCGTTAACCCCGCGGCTGAAAAGATCAGCGAATGCCGGTGAGCCGGATGCCACCATCGCGGCAGCTCGAGCCACCACGCGGAGCGGCCGGTACTGGGGACCGCCCGTCTCTTGAATGGTGTTGGCATTGGCCAAATTGAGTGAGGCCACGTCGGCGCGCGTGCGCTCCAGGCTCATGCCGGCGGCGCTGATGGCAAAGGAATCGGAGTAATCCATAGGTGCAGGTCCAATACGTGAGTGATCGGTCGAACTATTTCTTGCCTTCCGTCGCTGCCGACGAAAGCATGGCGAGGTGGCGCGAAAGCCCTTTCACCAGCGCCTGGTACTGGAC
>NZ_JBFUGX010001283.1:0-509 GCF_056402675.1 Polaromonas sp. P3_C2
GTGCTGGCGCGCGAAGCCAGGTAGCCCGAGCCGGGCCGCGTTTCAAAGTATTTGGGGCGCGGCAGCATGACGGCCAGCCGCGCGGATTCATAGGCGCTCAGTTTTGACGCAGGCTTGCGGTAGTAATGCTGCGCTGCGGCCTCGGCGCCAAAAATACCTTCGCCCCACTCCACGCTGTTGAGGTAAATCTCCAGAATGCGCTCCTTGCCGAGCAGGGCTTCGAGCAGCAGCGTCAGCACCAGCTCCTGGCCTTTGCGCAAAAGCGTACGCTCACCCGACAGGAAAAGATTTTTGGCGAGCTGCTGGGTGATGGTGGAGCCGCCAATGATTTTCACCGGTCTGGCGGGTGTTGCCGCTGCCTTGGCGGGAGCCAGGCGGCTGGCGGATTGTGCGGCGCGCTGCTCGGCCTTGGCGTTTTTGTCCCAGGCCTTCTCAAGTGCCTCCATGTCCACGCCGTCATGCTCGGCGAAGCTGGCGTCTTCCGATGCGATTACCGCGCGCTTGAGGTT
>NZ_JBFUGX010001284.1:0-508 GCF_056402675.1 Polaromonas sp. P3_C2
GGTCTGGGCTTCACCCTTGGCATCGGTGTAGGCAACACTCACACCTTTCTTGCCGCTCTTGATCTCGCCGACCTTCACGCCGAGCGCGACTTTCAGACCCTGCTTGTCGAATGCTTTCTTTGCTTCCTTGGCGATCTGCTGATCGACTGCGCCCAGGAACGTCGGCAGGCCTTCCAGTACCGTCACGTCTGCACCCAGGCGGCGCCATACCGAGCCCATTTCCAGGCCGATCACGCCGGAGCCGATCAGGCCCAGCTTCTTGGGCACGGCGCCTATGCGCAGTGCGCCGTCATTCGACAGGATGTTTTCCTCGTCAAATGGTGCCCCCGGGAGCGCGCGGGCGTTGGAACCCGTGGCCACGACGATGTGCTTGCCGGAGATGGTTTCCTCAGCGGCACCGGCGACCTTGATGTCATAGAGGCCGTCTTTTGCAGCGACAAAGGAGCCGCGGCCGTGAAAAAAGGTGACCTTGTTCTTCTTGAACAGGTAGACGATGCCGTCGTTGTTC
>NZ_JBFUGX010001285.1:0-506 GCF_056402675.1 Polaromonas sp. P3_C2
GATCAAGATTGAGGCTCCTTCAACACACAACGGAGTAATTTCATGACCATCCTCATTACTGGCGCAACTGGCAACGTCGGCCGCCAGGTTACCCAGCAGCTCGTCCAGCGTGGCGCCAAAGTACGCGCACTGGTCCGTGACCCGGCAAAGGCGAACTTCCCGGCCGGCGTCGAAGTCGTTCCAGGCGACCTGCTCGACGTACCAGCCCTGCGGAGCGCGTTCACAGGCGTGTCCACCCTGTTCCTGCTCAACGCCGTGGTTCCCGACGAGTTCACCCAGGCCCTGCTCACGCTCAATCTGGCGCGTGAAGCCGGCGTCGAGCGCGTCGTCTATCTCTCCGTGATCCACAGCGACCGCTACCTGAACGTTCCCCATTTCGCGGGCAAATTCGGTGTCGAGCGGATGCTCGAAGAGATGGGTTTTGCCGCCACCATCCTGCGTCCCGCCTATTTCATGAACAACGATCTCACCATCAGGGACGTKGTCACCGGTTACGGCGTCTATCC
>NZ_JBFUGX010001286.1:0-505 GCF_056402675.1 Polaromonas sp. P3_C2
GCGTGGCGCTGGTCACTTCCGGCCCAGGCGTGACCAACGCCGTGACCGGTATCGCGACAGCGTACATGGACAGTATCCCGATGGTCATCATCACGGGACAGGTCCCCACCCACGCCATCGGCCTGGACGCCTTCCAGGAGTGTGACACCGTCGGCATCACCCGGCCCATCGTGAAGCACAACTTCCTGGTCAAGGATGCGCGGCACATGGCCGAAACCCTGAAAAAGGCGTTTCATATCGCCCGCAGCGGCCGGCCCGGCCCCRTGGTCGTCGATATCCCCAAGGACGTGTCCTTCAACAAGGTGCCCTACAACGGCTATCCGCAAACCGTTGAGATGCGCTCCTACAACCCGGTGCGCAAAGGCCATGGCGGGCAGATCCGCAAGGCCCTGCAATTGCTGCTGGCGGCCAAACGGCCCTATATCTACACCGGCGGCGGCGTATTGCTCAGTAATGCCTCGCAAGAACTGCGCACGCTGGTCGACATGCTGGGCTACCCCTGCAC
>NZ_JBFUGX010001287.1:0-504 GCF_056402675.1 Polaromonas sp. P3_C2
GAAGGGGTGCGCGTAGTCTTTTGGCGTGATTTGTTTCATATGAGTTTGGCAACCAGCGTGGCGATCAGGCTTAGCAACACCGTGGTCGCCAATGGAATAAACCATTCCCGGCCAAATAGCCTGAAGCGGAAATCGCCTGGCAGCCTGCCGAAGCCCAGCTTGTGCAGCCAGGGCGTGAGGCCGCTGATGACCACCAGGATCAGGAAAATCACGATCATCCAGCGAATCATGGAGGTGCTTTCATATAGGGCATTGTGGCGCGGGGGCCCTACAGGGTGTGGCTTCTGTCGCCCTGAGAAAACCCCGATGCTTCCCATCCTGAATAAGGAGCGTCCGGAGAATCCACCGCAAAGCCGATCACCTTGAACAGTTCGCCCATTTCATGCTCGTTCACCAGCTTTTGCAACATCACCCGGTCTGGCAGGCTGGCGTTTTCCATGCCGTCCAGCAAGCCGCAATTGAGCAAAAACCGCCCCTGGCTGGTGTAGCCCAGCACCTGCAGGC
>NZ_JBFUGX010001288.1:0-501 GCF_056402675.1 Polaromonas sp. P3_C2
GAACGACGCTAAAGCCAACTATGGTGGCCTTACCACCATGATTCCTTACGGCGACGCTCGTCAAAATCCATTTGCCTGAAAAGCCATATTCAAACGTGAGATTGACGGTCGAAGAGTCATCCCTATTCATCCGGTGAGCGCCAACCAGCATAATTGTTGAGGGCTCTCCAGCAGGGATAAATGCCGCCATTTGAACAAGCGCGTCATGAAGTGCCGGCCCAGCTATGCTTGGATCAGCTGCCTTCTCAATATCCTCAAAGCGCTGCTGTCGCAGAAGATCAATGTAACTTTTAGCCAGCGTCTGATCGGCAGGCGAAGCAAATTTTTGAATCATGTCCGCTTGATTGCAGCCCACAAGTGCGAGCAGGAGCAAAGACATAAAGAATTGGCGAAGAGATGAAATAGTCATTGGAAGCTGGGGGCGAGTACTCTGTCGAGATACATGCTGGCTGATGCGACTTAATGTGCCGGAAACGCTGGGAAAGACTCAAAGTAGGCTAT